>JAFSBJ010000029.1 GCA_017437345.1 Clostridia bacterium
ATGCGAAATCTCAGACAATTGCGGCGGCATCTATTCTGGCAAAGGTAAGCCGAGACAGACTTATGGTGGAACTTGATAAAGAATATCCTGAGTATGGCTTTGCAAAGCACAAAGGCTACGGGACAAAGGCGCACATGGAAGCTATACAAAAATTCGGAGTAACTAAGGTCCACAGAAAGTCCTTTATGACAGATAAGGTTTTGGGGAAAGCATAATGAATATGTATAAAAAACTTGTTGGAAACATGGGCGAGGATATCGCCACAAATTACCTTAAAAAGAAAAAATATAAGATCTTAGACAAGAATTTTACGGCGGGAAAGGGCGAAATAGATATAATCGCCTTAAAGGATAAAACTACGGTTTTTATTGAGGTTAAGACAAGACAGAATGAAGATTTTGGCACTCCGGCAGAAGCGGTTGATTTGAAAAAAAGAAAGAAACTTATTGAAACTGCAACAAGATATATAAATGAGAAAAATCCTGACACAGGCTTTCGGTTTGATGTTATTGAGGTCTATGGCTGTTTAAAGGATGGAGAGTTTTATTTTGAAAAAATAGAGCATATTGAGGATGCGTTTGGAGTGAATTATTAGTGGGTTACAAGATTTTTGATGCACACGCCGATACCATGAGTAAACTCTATGAAAACTGCGGAAACATCAAAACAAATAATTACCACATTGACCTTGAAAGAATGAAAAAATTTGAGGGATATACTCAGGCTTTTGCAGCTTTTGTTGATAAAAAAGCCATAAAGGAAACCCCGAAAGAATATGTTAAAAAGCTTATAGAAAAGTATAAAAACGAGACTGGTTCGTGCGGGATTTCCCATATTGAAACTGCGAAAGATTTGGAGAGAACAGGCTTTTCTTCAATTCTGTCAATTGAGGGCGGAGAAGCCATAGAGGGAAAGCTTGATAATCTTTATGAGTTTTTTGACCTGGGCGTAAGAATTATGACCCTTACCTGGAATTACGACAATGAAATTTCAGGTGGAATAGGAGAAAATAAAAAAGGACTGACTCCTTTTGGGAAAAATGTTGTTAAGGAAATGAATAGGCTTGGGATGGTAGTTGATGTGTCCCATATATCTGAAAAAGGCTTTTGGGATGTTTTTGATATATCCGAAAAGCCATTTATCGCGTCTCATTCAAATGTAAAAAAACTCTGTAATCATCCGAGAAATCTTTCTGATGAGCAGATAAAAGCTATAATTGAGAGTGGCGGAGTAATCGGCATAAACTTTTATCCTCTGTTCTTAGATGATAGCGGTAAATGCACTATGGAAAAAATTTTGGAGCACATTGAATATATTTTGGAAATGGGCGGAGAAAATAACATAGGAATCGGTTCTGATTTTGACGGAATCGAGTATTTACCTGAGGGAATGGCGGGAATTGAGGACATCGAAAAGCTGATTTCTCTTATGGAAAAGCGAAATTATGGAAAAGAAATTATAAATAAACTGTTATTTGAGAATTTTTCGAGAGTTTTAGGGTCAATTTTTGCCTAAAACTATTGCAATTTCTGGCAAGATGTAGTAAAATGTTGTCATATATCATTTTTTGACATTTGGAGGTTAATATGAGTTTGAACATATCTAAAAAGGCAGAGAGTATAAGCCCTTCCCCAACACTATCCCTTGATGCAAAATTCAAGCAGATGAAAAAGCAGGGAATCCCTGTTGTTGGCTTTGGCGCAGGCGAGCCTGATTTTGAAACTCCTGACAGAATTAAAAAAGCAGGCATAAAGGCCATAGAAGATGGCTTTACAAGATACACCCCTGCTGCTGGAACTATTGAACTCAGACAGGCGATTTGCGATAAGTTTAAGCGCGATTTGGGCATTGATTATACAATTAACAATATCGTTGTCAGTAACGGCGGAAAGCATTCTCTTACAAATATATTTATGTGTATATGTGAGCCGGGGGATGAGGTTATTATCCCTGCGCCATATTGGGTAAGCTATCCTGAAATGGTTAAAATGGCAGACGGTAAGCCGGTGTTCATTGACACAACAGAAGAAACAGGTTTTAAGTTCACTCCTGAGCAGTTTGAAAAAGCTATAACAGACAGAACAAAAGCTATTGTTTTAAACACACCAAGCAATCCGACAGGTATGGTTTATTCAAGAGAAGAACTTGAAAAGATTACAGATATTGCCATTAAAAATAATGTTTATATTATCTTTGACGAGATTTATGAAAAGCTTATTTATGAAGGCGAGCATGTTAACCCTGCAACATTTAGCGAAGAAGCTAAGAATATTGTTGTAATCGTTAACGGTCTTGCAAAAGCTTACGCTATGACAGGGTGGAGAATTGGTTATACTGCTGCAAACGAAAAGCTTACAAAAGCTATGGCGAATATGCAGAGCCATGCAACTTCAAACCCTAACTCTATTGCTCAGGCGGCTGCTGTTGAAGCTCTTTTAGGCGATCAGAGCGAAATTGGAGTTATGTGCAAAGAATATGTAAAGCGCAGAGATTATATGGTTGAAAGAATTAACGGTATTGACGGAATAAGCTGTCTCAAACCTAACGGAGCTTTCTATATCTTTATGAATGTAAGAAACCTTCTCGGCAAAGAACATTACGGTAAGGTTATAAATTCAGCTCAGGAACTTTGCGACGATATGTTAGAGAGAGCATTGGTTGCATTGGTGCCAAGCGAAGGATTCGGAATTGACGGTTATGCAAGACTTTCTTACGCAACATCAATGGAAACTATCGTTGAAGGTCTTAATCGTATCGAAAAGTATATAAACGGTGAAGCTTAACTTGGGCGGTGATTTTATGAAACTTGGTTTTATAGGCGGAGGGAATATGGCGTCTGCCATTATAAGTGGTCTTATAGGCTCGGGGTTTGTAAGCGGAGAAAAAGTCTTTGTCAGCGATAAAGATATTGAGAAAATTTCACAGTTTAAAAGCCTTGGGGTAACTGTCACTGATAACAATATTGAGGTTGCGGAAAACTCTGAAGCGGTTGTTTTTGCGGTAAAGCCAAATATTCTTCCAAAAGTTCTTGAAGAAACAAAGGAAGTGTTAGACGGCAAAATTGTTATATCAATCGCGGCAGGAACAATGCTTTCTGATATTGAAAAAATAATCGGAAGCGACAAGAAAATAGTTCGCGTTATGCCTAACACTCCGGCTCAGGTTAACTGCGGAATGGCGGTAATTTGTCCTAATAAAAACGCAAAAGAAGAAAATGTGAAAATTGTTTCAGATTTATTTGATGCGGTAGGTTCATCTGTTGTTCTGGATGAAAAATATATGAATGCGGCAACTGCTCTTCATGGAAGCAGTCCGGCGTATATCTATATGCTTATTGAAGCAATGGCAGATAGCGGTGTTAAGTATGGAATACCTAAAAGTGTTGCATTAAAGCTTGTTTCAAAAGCTGTTGAAGGCTCTGCCAGAATGGTGATGGAAACAGGAATTCATCCATCAAAGCTCTGCGACAATGTTTGCTCTCCCGGTGGAACAACCATTGCGGCGGTTTGTGAGCTTGAAAAATGTGGATTTAAAACCGCTCTCTATCAGGCAATTGATGCTTGCGTTAACAGAGCAGAGGAAATGTCTAAACAGAGTAATTAAGACGAAAAACAAGGCATATATTATACCATAAGCAAAAGCGGAGGTATAGTATGCGAAATTTAAGACCACAGATAATCGATTATGGGAAAAGATACAATAAAGCGATAATAACCATAGCAAGTCTTTTTATTTTTGGTTGCGCCTTGGGTGTTATGCTGTCCTGCCTTATAGAACCGGACAAGCTGACAGAAATAGGCGAAACAGTAAGAGAGACTATGGCGTATCCAGGTGCAGTTGATAAGATGTCGCTGTTTTGGGAAATAGCAAAGGGATATTTTGTTTTATTCCTTTTGCTGTGGATATGCAGTTTATCCTTTTATCTGGTGCCTTTTTCCGTTTTGGTGGTTATTTTAAAAGGAATTATCGGGGGATTATCCTCCGGGGTCATAGTGCGAAGCATAGGAGCAGACGGAATTGTTTTTTCAGCAGTGAACACTCTACTTAAAAACATTTTATTTGCTCCGATTTTTATTGTCTTGACGGTGGTCTCAATAAGAAAGGCCCTTAAAACAAAGCAAATAAAGCCTATAAAAAATAAGAATTACCTGTTTGAAAAGGTGATTGAAATAGTTTTTGTTATACTGGTTTCTGTATTTCTCGGAGGCTTTGAAAGTTATTTTGTTTCTATTATAAATTAGGATTGAAAGGAGGGGAAAGCTATGAACGATTGCAAGGAAAGTTATTTTTCTTATCTTAAAACCAAGAAAAAGGTTTCTGATAACACTCTATCTTCATACAAAAACGACATTTTAAGATTTGAAGAATTTTTAACTCAGTCCTCGGTTTCTCTTATAAAGGCTACCAAAACAAATGTTTTGGATTTTGTTATGAGTATGCAGGAAAAAGGGCAGTCTTCATCAACTCTTATGAGAAAGCTTGCCTCCATCAGATCTTTTTATGGATTTTTGCTTAAAGAAAAAGTAGTTGAAACTGACCCGACTGAAAATATTAAGAATTTTAAAAGTGAAGGGAAGATTCCTGAAATTTTAACGGGTCCTGAGGTTGAAATCCTTTTAAGTCAGCCCAAGGAAAACACCTTGCTTGGCCATAGGGACAAGGCACTTTTGGAACTCCTTTATGCAACAGGAATGAGAGTTACTGAACTTATCAACCTAAATGTTGAAGATGTTAACATTGAAGTTGGATACATAAGCTGTAAGGGCAAAGGGAAAACAAGAGTTATTCCGATTTATGCAGATGCGGCAAAAGCTCTTAAAAATTATGTTTTAAAAGCAAGACCTCTTATGACAAATGTTGATGACGGGACTTTATTCGTAAACCGAAACGGCACAAGGCTTTCAAGACAGGGGTTTTGGAAAATAATCAAAGGCTACAAAGAAAGCGCAAAAATAACAAAGGAAATAACTCCTCATACCCTAAGACATTCTTTTGCAGTTCATCTTCTTGAAAACGGGGCAGATATAAAGTCAATTCAGGAAATGCTTGGACATAGCAACTTGTCATCTATGCAGGTATATAACAGAATTGTAAAACAAAGAATTAAAAATGTTTATTATAACGCCCACCCCAAAGCTAAAAAAGAGAATATAAATAATTAAACGCCATACAAACTGTATGGCGTTTAGCATTTTACTTCGAATCAAAGTGGTCTTTGTAGCAATCGATGGAAGTCTGGATAATTTGTCTTGCATCTTCGGCACCTTTAACTTCATCAACGGCAGTTTCCATGTTTTCAAGGGATTTATACACCTTAAAGAAGTGCTTCATCTCTTCAAAAATATGGGTTGGAAGCTGAGAAATATCGGTATAAGTGTTATAAGACGGATCGTCAAAAGGAATTGCAATTATCTTTTCGTCGTTGCTGTCATCGTCTATCATAGTGATAACCCCGATTGCATAACATTTAACCATTGTCATAGGATGAAGAGTTTCGGAGCAAAGCACCAAAACATCAAGAGGGTCGTGGTCGTCAGCATAGGTTTTTGGGACAAAACCATAGTTTGCAGGATAGTGAGTAGAAGTATGAAGAATTCTATCCATATTCAAAAGACCTGTGCGCTTATCGAGTTCATATTTGATTTTGCTTCCCTTTGGAATTTCAATTATAACAGAAAAAGCCTCAGGAGTTATACGGGCTGAATCTACATCATGCCATGCGTTCATATAAAACAAATCCTTTCAATTATTATAAATAAAAAACTTGATAACACATAGTATTATCAAGCTTATTTCTTTTTAATTATGCAATCTTGTTAAGCTTTGCAGCATACTGACTCTTTCTACGAGCAGCAGTATTCTTATGAAGAATACCCTTCGCAACCGCTTGGTCTGTCTTCTTTACAACAAAAGAATAAGCAGCAGAGGCAGATTCTTTGCCTTCATTAAGCGCAGCTTCAAACTTCTTTATAGCAGTTTTAAGCTGAGATTTAATCATCTGGTTCTGAAGTGTCTTAGTTTTAATAACTTTTACTCTCTTTTTTGCTGATTTGATATTAGGCATAATATCACCTCCGTTATATAAATTTGACATCTTTTCACATCAGTATTTAATATTCTAACACAAAGCAAAAGAAAATGCAAGTCTTTTTTATAAAAAAATTAACAAAATTTTGATAAAATTAAGAAATTTTGTGTATATCTTTAAATTGTTGACAAAATTTTGGGAATGATATATTATGTTTAAGGAAAGCAAAGAAGAAGGTGATATCTTTGAAAGAAATTAATAAACTTTTCTGGACTTTTTTCAGAATAGGTTTGTTTACCTTTGGTGGTGGCTATGCAATGCTTCCACTTATACAAAAGGAAGTTGTTGAAAAAGAGAAGTGGGCAACCGACGAAGAGGTTATGAACTATTTTGCTATGGGACAGTGTACTCCCGGGGTTATTGCTGTTAACCTGGCCACTTTTATCGGTTATAAAATCAAAGGAGTACTTGGTGGAATTTTTGCAACAATTGGTGTTGTTGCACCGTCTGTTGTGATAATTTCTATAATTGCAAACTTTTTAAAATATTTTGAAAGCGTCAAAGAAGTTCAATATGCTTTTGGAGGTATCCGCGTTGCAGTTTGCGTTTTGATTCTGAATGCAGTTATTAAATTCTGGAAATCAGGGGTTAAAGATGCAGTTGGCGTAGTTATTTTTGCGGCTGTATTTGTTCTTTCCATTTTATTTAATTTCTCATCTGTTTGGGCAATTGTCGGTGCTGTTATTATTGGTATATTGGCAAGTCTGTGGAAAGAGAGGGCCTGAGAGATGCTTTGGATAACTGTTTTTTTAGAATTCTTTAAAATAGGCCTTTTTGCCATTGGTGGCGGACTTGCAACCTTGCCGTTTTTATATGATTTAACTGAAAAATATAAATGGTTTACGGCTCACGATTTGTCCAATATGATAGCAATTTCTGAGTCGACTCCCGGACCGATTGGTGTTAATTGTGCCACTTATGCAGGGGTAAAGGCTCTTGGACTTTTGGGTGGATTTGTGTCCACCGTTGGGCTTGTCTTGCCGTCTCTAATTATTATTTTGCTTGTTGCAAAAGCTATAGATAAATTTAAGGATAATAAATTTGTAAACTATGGATTTTACGGTATAAGACCGGCAGTTGCGGCTCTTATTGCTTTGGCTTTTGTGGATATTGCAAAGTCTACATTGTTTACTTTTGAGCTTATTGGAAAAGGGAACTTTTTTAATATAGGCCCGATTATTTTGTTCGCTATATTTCTGTTTTTAACCAATAAATTCAAGAAAATTCATCCCATAGTTTTTATAGCCGTTTCTGCTGTGGTGGGTATCGTTTTTAAATTTTAAAAAATAGTTGGAAATACTTGCAAAAGGAAGAAATTTGTTGTATAATAATTAGGTTAGATTTTATTGTAATACTTTTAGGAGGGGTTTTATAATGAGCAATTTTTTAGACACAATAAAGGCTCGCGCTAAAGCCGACAAGAAAACAATTGTTTTGCCGGAATCAATGGACAGAAGAACAATAGAGGCGGCTGCAAAGGTGCTGGAAGAAGATATCGCAAATATCATTATTTTGGGAACACCTGAGGAGATTGCCGAAAGCAGTAAAGGACTTGATATTTCCAAGGCAACAATAATCAATCCTTTTACATATGAAAAAACAGAAGAATACCTTAATCTTTTTGTAGAACTCAGAAAGTCAAAGGGCCTTACATACGAAGAGGCAAAGAAAACTGCCCTCGGAGATTATATGTATTATGCTTGTCTTATGGTTAAGGCAGGGGATGCAGACGGCGTTGTTTCTGGCGCTTGTCATTCAACTGCAAACACACTCAGACCAAGCCTTCAAATCGTAAAAACAAAGCCGGGCGTAAAGCTTGTTTCTGCTTTCTTTGTTATGGTTGTTCCGGACTGTGAATACGGCTCAAACGGAACATTCATCTTTGCAGACAGCGGTCTTGAACAGAATCCTGACCCTGAAAAGCTCGCGGCAATCGCTGCTTGCTCTGCTGAATCTTTTGAGCTTTTAGCTCAGGATACAGCTTATGTTGCGATGCTTTCTCATTCAACAATGGGTAGTGCAAAGCATGCCGATGTTGATAAGGTTGTTGAAGCAACAAGAATCTGTAAAGAAAACAATCCAGAACTTAATGTTGACGGCGAGCTTCAGCTTGACGCAGCTATCGTTCCAAGCGTTGGTGAGTCCAAAGCTCCGGGTAGCCCTGTTGCAGGCAAAGCTAATGTTTTGGTATTCCCTGACCTTGATGCAGGAAACATCGGATACAAGCTTGTTCAGAGACTTGCAAAGGCAGAAGCATATGGCCCTATCACTCAGGGTATTGCAATGCCGATCAACGACTTATCAAGAGGATGCTCTGCTGATGATATTGTTGGTGTTGTTGCAATTACAGCAGTTCAGGCACAGGCTATGAACAAATAATATAAGAAAGAAGGATATATTATGAAAATTTTGGTTATAAACGCAGGTAGCTCTTCTCTTAAATATCAGCTTATTGATATGACAAACGAAGAAGTAATGGCGAAAGGTCTTTGCGAAAGAATCGGTATTGAAAATTCAAAGCTTAATCATACACCAAACGGTGGCGAAAAAGTAGTAATTGAAAAGGATATGAAAGACCATTCTGATGCTATTAAGATGGTTCTTGAAGCATTAACAGATGCAAATCACGGCGTAATTTCCAGCATGGATGAAATTTCTGCTGTTGGACATCGTGTTGTTCACGGTGGAGAAAAATTCAATAAATCATTCATTATTAATGATGATGTTAAAAAGGCTCTTGAAGAATGTGTGCCTCTCGCACCGCTTCATAACCCTGCAAACATTATCGGTATTGAGGCTTGCGAAAAGGCTATGCCAGGCGTTCCTCAGGTTGGCGTATTTGATACAGCATTCCACCAGACAATGCCAAAAGA
>JAFSBJ010000030.1 GCA_017437345.1 Clostridia bacterium
ATTGCATTATGGATGGCAGAGACATCGGAACCCATGTTCTTCCCGATGCCGATGTCAAAATTTTTCTCACAGCATCTGCCGAGGTAAGAGCAGAGCGTCGTCTTAAAGAGCTAAAAGAAAAGGGCATAGATGTTTCATTTGATGAAGTTCTTGCAGAAATGAAATATCGCGATAAGCAAGACAGTGAGCGGGAAGTCGCCCCGCTAAAAAAGGCCGATGATGCTATCCTGGCCGACACCTCAGATAAAAGCTTCGATGAATCAGTTGAGCTGATTCTTGATATAATCAAGACGGAGAATAAATAATGTATAGATTTTTGTGTAATATAGTTGGCGCATTTGTGCGTATTTTGTTCAGAATAGAAGTAAACGGGAGAGACAATATCCCCGCGGAGGGCGGTGCAATCATCTGTGCCAACCACATAAGCAACTGGGATCCTGTGCTTTTGCAGATTCTTGTTAAGCGCCATATCTATTTTATGTCAAAAGAAGAATTGTTTCATGTGTTCTTTATTGGTTGGATAATGAAAAAAATCGGTGCCATCCCTGTTAAACGCTCAGGCTCCGACCTCACAGCAATAAAGCACGCATTCAAAACCGTAAACGGTGGCGAAATCCTTGGTATATTTCCCACAGGTCAGCGAGAAAAGGTAAAGGGTGAGGGAGAGGTAAAAGCAGGAGTTGGTCTTATTGCCGGCAAAACAAAAGCTCCCATAATTCCCATACATATCTCAGCAAGTTTCAAGCCTTTTTCAAAGGTTGTTGTAAATATAGGCAAGTGTGAGGTTTTTGCTCCTGCCGACGGTGAAAAAATAAATGCCGAAATGGCAGAAGACTTTGCAAAGCAAATCTATCAAAGAATAAAGGATCTGGCTTAATCAATGGAAATCAGACTTGCCAAGACTGCGGGCTTTTGTTTTGGAGTTGCCCGCGCGGTAAATACCTTAGAAACCAAAACCTTCGAAGATAAAATAATGACTTTAGGCCCTATAATCCACAATACGACTGTGGTAGATTCATTAAAGAAAAAGGGCATAGATGTTGCAGGGGGGCTTTGTGATGTTCCAAAAGGATATACTCTTGCAATAAGAACCCATGGTGTTCAGAAGGCTCTTATCGACGAAGCTGAAAAAAAGGGCATAGCATATATTGACTTAACCTGTCCCTTTGTTAAAAGAATTCACGAAATTGTTTATAATCATCATAAGGAAGGCTACAAAATCGTCATAGTAGGCAATAAAAACCACCCCGAAGTTCAGGGAATTAATGGTTGGTGTGAAAATAATGCAATAATTGCTCTTGACATATCCGATATAAATGGTAAAATAAATAGTGGCGATAAAATTTGTCTTGTCTGTCAGACAACGATGGACAGGCTAAGCTTTGAAAATATTTCGGGCTATGTTAAATCCTGCGTGGGTGACCCTGTTATTTTCGACACCATATGCAGCGCCACAAATGAAAGACAAAAAGAAGCTGCTCAAATCGCAAAAGAATCAGAAATGATGATAGTTATAGGTGATAAGCATAGCTCAAACACCAATAAGCTCACATCAATCTGCTCAAAGTATTGCAGCAATACTTACCAAATCGAAAATTTTGAGGATCTTCCTCAGAATATAGATATACCAAAGAAAATTGGTATAACGGCAGGTGCTTCAACACCGTCGTGTATAATTAAGGAGGTCATAAACAAGATGATTGAAAATCAAAATGGAGCTGAAAGCTTCGCACAAGAATTTGAGGAGTACGAAAAATCTCTGATTACTTTAAATACAAGGGATGTAGTTAAGGGAACAGTTATCGGGGTTAGCGAGAAAGGTCTCAGCGTTAACCTTGGATATAAATCCGACGGATTTGTTCCTGCATCTGAAGTAACAGATGATCCCTCTGCCGACATCACAAAAATGTATTCAGAAGGCGACGAAGTTGAAGCTTTTGTTGTCAGAGTAAATGATGTTGATGGCGAAGTTACTCTTTCTATGAAAAAACTCGAAATGATCAAAGGCGCTAAAGAAGTTGAAGAAGCTTTTGAAACAAAAGAAATCCTCACAGGTAAAGTTATCCAGGCTGTAAATGGCGGTGTAATCGTAAGCTGTAAGGGTGTAAGAGTGTTTGTTCCCGCTTCTCAGGCAAGCGACAGATTCCTTCAGGATTTAACAGTTCTTGTTGGAACAGAAGTAAATTTAAGAATTATCGACATCAAGAAAATGCGTGGCAGAAACAAAATCGTTGGTTCTGTTAAGAATGTTTTAAATGAGCAGAAAGCTGCCCTTGCAGAAAGCTTCTGGGCAGAAATCCGTGAAGGCAAAACCTATAAAGGTATTGTTAAATCTCTCACCAAATTCGGTGCATTCGCAGACATTGGCGGTGTTGACGGTCTTATCCATATTTCCGAGCTTTCATGGTCAAAAATCAAGCATCCTTCCGAGGTTGTTAATGTTGGCGACGAAGTTGAAGTTTATATCATAAGCTTTGATAAAGAAAGCGGCAAGATTTCTCTCGGCTTCAAAAAAGCTGAAGACAATCCATGGAAAAAGGTTGAAAATGAACTCAAGGTAGACGATGTGGTTGATTGTAAAATCGTAAGAATCGTTCCCTTCGGTGCTTTTGCTGAAATCTATCCCGGTGTTGATGCTCTTATCCACATTTCTCAGGTTGCAAACAAGAGAATTGCAAAGGTTGAAGATGAATTAACCATCGGTCAGCATGTTCAGGCAAAGGTTGTTGAAATCAATCTTGAAGATAAGAAAATCGGTCTTAGCATAAGAGCTCTTCTTGAACCCGAAGCTCCTGCCGAGGAGGCTCCAGTAGCCCAGGAAGCTCCTGCTGAGGAAATTCCTGCAGAGGAAGCTCCAGTAGCCCAGGAAGCTGCAGAAACAACAGAGGAATAAAAATTTTAAAGCTGCTGCAGAAAAATTTGCAGCAGCTTTTTGTAACAGACTAAGTTTGTTAAATAAGCTGATTTTTAAATTGTGATATTAAATTTTTTGGAAGTGATAATATGCAAAAAAGAATAATGTCTTTTCTTTTATTGAGCCTTGTTTTTGTTATGGCTGTGTTTCCTTTGACAATAAGTGCCGACAATTCAACAAAGCAAAAAATAGAAAATATAATAGATGGCAAGCAGGATTATCTTGTTCTTGTAAACATTATTGAAAAAGGCACATCCGACTATGAGGTTCAGGTTTTTGAAGAAATCGGCAATAAAGACGATGAAGAAAATAAGCTGCCTTCAATAAAGGACGAAAGGATATATGTTTCGGGCTTTAGCGGATATATGTATTATGACGACACCGACTACCGCCCCCAAAAGGGAGATAATGTTCTTCTTTCTCTTGATTATCGCTTGGGACGCTATAGTGTTAAAAACGGAGCGTATCTTGTTGATTCCACAAGCTATGAGCAGTTAAAGTTTAAGATGCCCGATGTGTTTAATGGAACTCAGGAAGCCCTTGAAATAAATGCTCTCTATATTTATGTCAATTCAAATGGTGCAATAAATAGTCTCACCATTAAAAACGACGGAATATATGGCAAGGATGCCAACGGGGAAGCAAAGAAGGTGGAAGCTGTAAATGGTATTGTCTATATCGATGAATACGGCGACCACACCGAAAACCCCACAGCCCCCGTTGAACGATATAATGAAAATTTACTTGGGTTTAAGAGCAAGTGGAAGCTTGTCCTCTTTATAATTATCCTTGGCGCCATATCGGGGCTTGGCGTGGTAAAATTAGTAAGAAAATTAGAGAAAAGGTATGAACAATAATGCTATATAGTGAAAAAACAGTTTCTTCAGAAAAAATATTTGATGGCAAGGTAATAAATCTTAGGGTAGACACAGTAGAGCTTCCCGGCGGCAATCTTGCCACAAGAGAGCTTATTGGTCATCCCGGCGGTGTGGCAGTTGTGCCCGTTGATGATGATGGCTTTGTATATCTTGTCCGTCAGTTCAGAAAACCCTATGAGGAATTTGTCCTGGAAATCCCTGCCGGCAAAAGAGACAGGGGAGAAGATGTTTTAATTGGAGCAAAAAGAGAGCTTTCCGAAGAAACAGGCCTTGAAGCTCAAAACTATATTGACCTTGGAAAATTCTATCCCACCCCCGGCTATGTTGACGAGGTAATATATATCTATCTTGCTCTTGGTTTAAAGCAAGGGAAATCTCATCCCGATGAGGATGAATTTGTGGAAATAGAAAAAATCCATATTGACGAGCTTTGCGAAATGATAATGAAAAATGAAATAAAAGATGGCAAAACCATTGCCGGAATATTAAAGGCAAAACTGTATCTTAATAAATAGCATAGTGAAAGGGACTGAGAAAACAATTGTTTTTCAGTCCCTGTTAAATTCCATTCTTAGTTTTTAGTATTACTACTGTAAATCAAAATTTAAAATCTATTCCACTTTGCTTCATAATGGCGTTTGCAGTGTGCCTTGATTTTATTTTTGTGTCAAGGGTAAATGGATTCTCTGCTTTATTTAATTCTATAAGCTCAGGAATTGCAAAACGAACTCTTTCAATCAGTGCATCAAAAGAGCCTGATTCGAGAATTAATCCGGGAATATCATCGCTTTGTGCTACCCACACATCCGCTTCGTTATCCCATGATAAATTAACTGTGTAATCCATATAAATCCCTCCCATACATATCTATATTAAATATTTTATCATTATTCATATAGTAAAATTCAAGTATTTTATAATTTCATCTTAAAAAGAATAACTCCTGCAATCATAATAGCTGCTCCCAGATACTTATTCCATCCAAAGGCAAGCTTTTCTGTGCCCATAATTCCAAAGGCATCAATAACTGCCGCGCAGATAAGCTGAGAAATAAGAATAGTTGAAACCGCTATAGCAGGCGATGTTCCTTTAACCGACATCATAACTGTCAGAGTTATAGCAATACCAAAAGCACCGCCTAAAAGATAAAATTTATTAACCTCAGTAAAGCCTTTAAAAAAACTGTCTTTAGCAAATAAAAGCGCAATCAGGGAAAGTAAAAAGGCAGTCCCCTGAACATAGCTGTTTGCAAGAAAGAGTCCTGTTTTTTCGCTGAGACGGGTATTCATAACCCCCTGAATACTCATGCACGCCCCGGCAATAATTGCATATATATATCCCATATTATTCACCTCACGGATATTATTTCCTGAGAGGCTTTTAAATATCAAAAAATACTCTTGTTTTAAGAAAAGGTTTGTAGTATAATTATTATGATATGTTGTATATTCGTGTAGTATAACTAATTTCAGACAGGTGAATTTTTAATGTATAATAAAATAGAAAGCCCATCAAATGAGTTTTATCGTCATTTAAAAAAACTCCAGACCCGCCGCGAGCGTGAGAAAAGCTGTCAGTATCTTGCAGAGGGAAGCCGCGCTGTCTATGACGCTATAAAAAATAATGCCGACATAGCTTCAATCGTTATATGCGAAGGCTTTATTCCCGAAATAGACCTTTCCGGCTTTAAGGTGTATGAGTTATCCCGAAGGCTTTTTGAAGATGCCAAACTAACGGTTAATTCCCAGGGCATACTTGCTGTAATAAACTATAATCTCCAAGAGTCAACTCAGATTGATTTTGATAAAACAAACACCATTCTTTATCTTGATTCGGTAACAGATCCGGGAAATATGGGTACAATCCTCAGAAGTGCCGATGCATTTGGTGTTGAGGCAATAGTTTTGTCGCCGGGGTGTGTGGATGTTTTTAATCCAAAAGTAGTCCGTTCATCAATGGCAAGTCTTTTAAATGTTCCCATCTATCTTGATAAAAATAGCGACCTTTTCTTTGAAAAGCTAAAAAGCTCAGGATTCGACATTGTGGGGACATTTCCAAGAGCCGGGAAGCTTTCATCACAGCATAAATATAACAGTAAAACCGTTCTCATAATGGGAAATGAAGCAAATGGCATATCCGAAAAAATAGAATCCTATTGCACAACGGAAGTTAAAATCCCCATGCTTGGAAACACCGAGTCACTTAATGTTGCCACAGCCTGTGCAGTAATGCTCTATGAAATAATGCTTGAAAAAATGCAGAGAGGTGAAAACAATGGCTGAATTTTTCGGTAGATTATTCGACCACATAAAAATTGTGCAGATAACAGACTATATAGACATTATTATAGTTGCGTTTGTTATTTACCACGGTATAAAACTAATAAAGGAAACAAGAGCTTCTCAGCTTATAAAGGGTATAATAGCTCTTGTTATATTTGCTCAGATTTCAGGCATAATGAAGCTTAAATCGGTAAACTATATTCTGGAGAACACCCTCCAGCTCGGTCTTATTGCTCTTTTAATAGTTTTTCAGCCGGAATTAAGAAGAACTCTTGAAAAGGTTGGTTCCTCAACCTTTAACCGCCTTATAAAAATAAACGAAGAACAGAGCGAAAATAATAGTGTTGAAGAAATATGCACTG
>JAFSBJ010000031.1 GCA_017437345.1 Clostridia bacterium
AATTGGCATAAGCTTTTATACCTTTCAGATTTTAAGCTATACGGTGGATGTGTACCGTGGAGATGTTCCGGCGCAGAAAAATCCCATAACCCTGGGAACATATATCGCCCTTTTCCCTCAGCTTATAGCTGGGCCTATCGTGAGATATTCAGATGTTGAAAAGCAACTAAGCCAAAGACAGCATAGCTTTTCAATGGCTTCGGAGGGAATAAGACGATTTATATTAGGTCTTTCAAAAAAGATTATTCTTGCCAACACTCTGGGCGAAATGTGTGATGTGTTTACAAATTCTCCCGATAAATCTGTTTTGTTCTATTGGCTCTATGCCATCTGCTATATGCTGCAGGTTTATTTTGATTTTTCGGGCTACAGCGATATGGCTATCGGTCTTGGAAAAATATTTGGTTTTGATTTTTACGAAAACTTCCGCTATCCCTTTATTTCCGGAAGCATAAGCGAATTCTGGAGAAGATGGCATATATCTTTAGGAAGCTGGTTCAGAGACTATGTTTATATTCCAATGGGCGGAAGCAGAGTTAAAAAAACAAGGCTCTTTTTAAATATTTTCACAGTCTGGTTTTTAACCGGCTTCTGGCACGGAGCAGAATGGAACTTTATTATATGGGGACTTTTCTTCGCTGTGCTTCTCACTCTCGAAAAATATTTTCTCACCCAAAGGCTTAAAGCCCACAGGATTGCAGCTCATATCTATGTTTTATTCTTTGTTTCTATAAGCTTTGTGATTTTCAGCGCATCAGATCTTTCTGAGGCGATAGGAAAAGTGGGCGGTCTTTTCGGAGCAGGAAATATCCCATTTATTTCTAAGAGCTTTATTTTTAATCTGAGAAACTATTTCTTTGTTATTATTGCAGGCATTATAGCCGCAACTCCCCTTTTAAAAATTTTAATAGAAAAATTAAACCAAAATAAAAAGACAGCTACTATTATAAGCTATCTTGAAATCCCGGTTTTACTTTTTCTTCTTATTGTTTCAACAGCTTTCCTTGTTGACGGATCCTTCAATCCGTTTTTATACTTCAGATTTTAGGAGGTGGCAAAATGAAATTTAAAAATATAATATCTGTTGTAGTTTTTGGGGTATATTTATTTTCAATGTGTGTTGTGTGTGTCATAAAGCCGGACACCGAGTTTTCCGAAAGCGAAAGAAGAGTCCTTGCAGCTACACCCGAAATCAGCGTGTCTTCCATTGCAGGCGGAAGCTTTATGAAGGATTTTGAAAGCTACACCACCGACCAGTTTCCTTTAAGAGACGGTTTTCGCTCAGTTAAATCACTTTTTGCCCGTTTTGTTTTAAGAAAGCTTGAAGATAATGGTTTGTTTATTGCCCAGGGTCACCTTTCAAAAATCGACTCAGAGGAAAGTCAGGCAATGATGGAGCATGCTGCAAATAAATTTAATTTTATCTATGAAAAATATATGAAAGACAAAAACACAAACATCTATTTTTCAATTATCCCCGATAAAAACCGCTTTATTGCAAAGAAAAACGGTTACCCTGCCCTCAATTATGAAGGCTTTGAGGAAAGAATGAGAGCAAAGCTACCCTTTATGAAATATATTGATGTGTCCCCTCTTTTATCTGCCGATGACTACTACCGCACCGACACCCACTGGAAGCAGGAAAACATAGTTGACATAGCAGAAAAATTTGCACAGGAAATGGGAAGAGGTATTAAAGCGGAATATAAAGTAAACACCCTTGACAATCCTTTTTACGGAGTGTATTACGGTCAGGCAGGAATTCCCTTTAAAAGTGACACAATAAAATATCTTACAAATTCTACAATTGATAACTGCATTGTAACATACTATGACACCGGCGCTCCCGAAAAGGGAGATATGTATAATATGAAAAAGGCCTACAGCAAAGACCCTTATGAGATGTTTCTTTCCGGTGCCAAACCGCTTATAACTATTGAAAATCCAGATGTGAAGGAAGAAAAGCATCTTGTGATGATTCGTGACTCATTTGGAAGCAGCCTTGCCCCCTTATTATCTCAGGGCTACAGCAAGGTGACTGTGGTTGATATAAGATATATTCAGAGTAGCTTTTTAGGAAACTTTGTTGATTTTGAAGATGCTGATGTGTTATTTATATATAGCACAGCGCTATTAAATAACAGCCTTGCTATCAACTAGGCAGGCAATGTTAAAATAACCCGGAACGCAAAAAGAGACTGTCTTAATAATCATATAATACGAATAAGTATACAAAAATAAATGTGTAAATATTCATAAATCGATTATTAAGATAGTCTCTTCTTTTTATTGCGACACATAAGGTTTAGATGCAAACATTTTCTGTCGATATGCAAACTAAAAGTTTGCTCGATATTTTACTTCGTAAATCGATATGTTTTCGCTTTGCTCAAACTCGATATGATATGAATTCTCGTTGCTGCAAGGCAACATATCGAGCCATCAGGCATATCGAGTGCAAAGCACATATCGAGAATTCGTCAGAATTCATATCGATGCATTGCTATGCAATCTATTCATTATCAATCTTCACATTGTAAAATCTATTGATATTCTCACATCCGGTAATTCCTATATATAACTCTTTAGACAGATTTTCAATTCTTAAAGTAAGAGTTTTATCGCCTATAACCACTTTAACAGCTTTCTTCTCCAATTTTATGTACATTTCGTGCTTAATTCCTGCTTCCAAAGGAAATTCTACCGCTAGAAGGTTATGATACTTTATTTCTCCGTTTTCCTCAAAAAGGTTCCATACATTTATTCCTTTTTCCCAAAGAACAACTTCATGGCATGCTCCATAACAAAGATTACCTTCTTCATCCCTTTTCAATTTGTCCGTCAGGGTGATAAGGGGAGCGCCATACTTTTCAAAAGAGCAGGTAACCCACAGCCGGGTACCAATGCCATATTTTTCTTTTGTCATAATGGTGGTATAGTCAAACCCATCCTTCATTTCAGGATTTTTTGAATTTGCTATGCATTCCTCTTCCTGTATAAATTCCGGCTTAAAGGGAAACCGCTGTGTGTAAGCATGTTCAAAATATTCTTCCCAGTTTCCCTTGGTGAATTTAATATCTTTCATTGTTACTTCTCCTTCAATTCTTTTATTAATCCTTTTTAACAAAATCTTCTTTACTGCAAGATATAAGGTTTAGATGCAAACACTTCCTGTCGATATGCAAACTAAATGTTTGCTCTATATTTCCCCTTCGTAAAATCCATATGTTTTTAGCAGGAGCAATCCCCTGACCTACAAAACTTGATATGAATTACTGAACAGTTTTTATAATACACTCCGAAGCAATTCTTATAACATCGGGAATCTTGCTTATTTTATTTATAAGCATCATATACTGCATTTTTTCACTCTGGGAAATATCAAGAGACACAATTTCTTTAAAGCTTTCCTTTTCATAGACATCAAGCTTTGTTTCAAGATTTTTGATTTTATCGGTTAACTTCAAAGCTTCTTCTCTACTACCTGCCTTTAGGTGCATAGTCATCTCTTTAAGATAAGAAAAGAGCAAGCGGGAAGCTGATGTGATTTTTATTAAGCCTGCCCCTAAAGGCCGGAACCTATTAAGATTTACGGAGCATACAGCATAAGCAAAATCCTGGCATCTGTTGGCAACAGAATCACACAAATTAAAAAACTCATCTATATCATCAGCACAGCCGGAATCCTTAAGCTTTGACGACACACTCTGCAAAGAAAAATCTGCCTTTTTTTCGTTTAAGCTTATTTCGCTGCAAAGCTCTTCAAGCTTCTCAGCGCGAGCTTCCGGACTATTACTAAACGAAATAAATTTTTCCAGATTCAAAAAGCAGCCTTCAACAAGCTCAAGATGATTTATAATATTATAATAGATTTTTTCGTCCATAAAAACACCCCCCTACGCATTGTAGCATAAAGGGGGATGTAAAATCAAGCTATATAAGGCTTAAAAAAACGGGAACTGTTATAACAGAAAATATGCTTGATATAAAGCATAGCTTTGCCGGAAAGAAATAGTCTTCGTCCACAAGCTTTGCAAAAATTATCGGATTAAGACCATAGGGCATACAGAACAAAAGAACTGCTGTCCGGGTTAAATCGGGAGGACACAAGGATTTTAAAACAAGATAAATACAAAGAGGAATAAAAATAAGCCTTACAAATGTCATATAATAGGCTCTTTTATCGGTCACTAAATCCTTCATCCTGTATTCCGACAGAGCCATTCCTGCCATAAGCATACTCATTGGTGCCATACAGGCTGACGCCTTTGATACTCCGCTTATAAGGATTTCGGGAAGCTTTATTTCAAGAAAACCAACAAATCCGCCAAGAGCCATTGCAACAACAACAGGGGTTATAAGCTTTTCAAGGGAAAACTCTCTTTTGGTAAGCATACAAAATCCAAATGTATAGATATAAAAAGCTACCGGCATTGCAAAAATAACGATATTGAGAAGCCCTACCTCACCATATACTGCTTCTGCCAAAGCGTAGCCCATGTAGCCATAATTTGCAACAATGAAGCTATAGCGATAAACATTTCTCTGATATTTATCCTCTGTTATCTTATTTGAAACAAAATACCCTGCTACAACAAGAACAATCAGTATACACGCAGATACAAATATAAACTGGGAATATCTTACAAGATATGTCCGATTGAAATTTGTATAGAATGCTTTAAATACTGTACATGGCATAAAAAGATTAACACACAAAGCAGATACCAGCTTTGTATGGTCAGTATTTATTATTTTTCTTTTTCCGAAAAAAAATCCAAGACACATAAAAGAAAATAAAAGTGTCATCTGTTGTATTATGGTAATCATTTTCTCACCTCATAGAAATCATATATTATTCTGCGTTTTATGTAAATGGAATATTCGGATTATATATAGAATTTTCCGAAATAATATTGACAAGAGCTATTGCAGATTTTATAATATTCTTGGTGATGTTATGTTTGATAATATGGAAAATTTAAAACTTATAGATGTTTTGTGCAGGCCTGCCAGCAAATATAAGGAATTCAAATGCCGCCCAAACCACGGACTTGTTTTTAAAATAAGCGGAGAGAGCATCTATAATTTTGGCAAAAGAGAAATTATCCATCATGCAGGCGAGCTTCTTTTTATTCCAAAAGGAGAAGAGTATACTGTGAGATGCGAAAACAGCGAGAGCCGCTATCTTCTTATTAATTTTGACGCAAAAATAGAAAAAGCTATCCTTGGAATTTTTGACATCACAGCCTTTCCGGAGCTTAATTTTTTATATGACAGCTTGGAAAGACTATGGCTTTTCGGAGAGGAAAGCGGAAAGCTTAAATGCATTTCTGCGTTTTATGATGTTTTGTCTTTTATAAGCAGAAAACAAATATCCGACTATGCATCAAAGAGAGGCTTTCACAAAATAAAGCCTGCTTTGGAATATCTGGAAAAACATATTTTCGAAAGCGACCTCAGAGCAGGTGAATTAAGCATGATGTGTGGCATTTCAGACACATACTTCAGAAAAATATTCAAATCTCACTATGGTTTGAACCCTGCAGAATATATAGCCAACAAACGCCTTTCCAGAGCCCATTCCATTATTGCAAGCGGAGAATATGAAAAGCTTTCTGAGGTGGCATATCTTTGCGGATATGATGACCCGCTTTATTTCAGCAAGCTTTTCAAAGCAAAATATAAGCTTTCACCATCTCTTTATTGCAGTATTGATTTAAAATAGGTTTTATGATATTATTTTCTTATCAAACCATGTGAGGTACATTATGAAAAGATGCGATGATTTAGGGATAAAAGGATTAAAGCTTATTCAGGATGACGAGCTTTTCTGCTTTGGAACAGACAGCGTTTTGCTATCTGATTTTGCAAAGGCGAAGCAGGGGGATGTTGTTGTGGATTTATGCAGCGGAAATGGAATAATCCCCGTTTTGATGAGCGCCAAAACAAAGGCAGAAAAATTTTATGCTGTAGAATTGCAAAAATGCTCCTATGAGCTTTGCAGAGAGAATATTGAGCTTAATAAATTAGATAAAAAAATAGAAGCAATAAATGCTGATATAAAAGATGTTTTATCCTTTTTCAGGCAGGGAAGCGTTGATGTTGTAACCTGTAATCCGCCATATATGAATAAAGGCGCGGGATTTTTAAATCCGGAGGATTCCCTTGCAATAGCCCGCCACGAAATAAAGACCAATCTTAAAGGTGTTATTGATGCGGCAGCATCAATCCTTAAATTTGGCGGAAAGTTTTTTATGGTTCACAGAGCAGACAGACTTTGCGACATTATAAGCTTTATGAGAGATAAAAACATTGAGCCAAAAAGAATAGCCTTTATCCAGGCATCCCCCGAAAAAGAGCCGAAGCTTATTCTTGTGGAGGGGATGTATGGCGCAAAGCCATCTCTTAAATTTGAAAAAACGATATATGTTAATATCTGAAAGGATTAATTATGAGTATAACAACAGAAATTCTAGAAAAAAACGGGATAGATAAAATCTTAGCAGATAAATTTGATAAATATTATAAGCTCCTTATCGAGTGGAACGAAAAAATTAATCTTACTGCCATAACCGATGAAAAGGAAGCGGCATTAAAGCATTTTGTGGATTCCATATGCGCTCTGGACTGCGGATTGTTTTTTAACGGGGCAAAGATTATTGATGTGGGAACAGGGGCAGGATTTCCCGGACTTCCTCTTAAGATTATAAGAGATGATCTTGATGTCACACTTATGGATTCTTTAAATAAAAGAATAAACTTTTTAAATGAGGTAATATCTTCTCTTGGTCTTACCGGAATTGAAACAGTCCACGCGAGAGCGGAAGAACTGGGAAGAAACAAAAACTACAGAGAGAAATATGATATATGTGTTTCAAGAGCTGTGGCAAACCTTGCAAGCCTGACGGAATTGTGTATGCCATTTATTAAAAAGGGTGGATATTTTATTTCACTAAAAGGGCCAAAGGCGTCTGAGGAAGTGGAAGAAGCAAAAAGGGCGATAGAGCTTTTAGGCGGAGAATTTGTTGAAATTAAAAATTATGCCATAGATGAAACCGACCTTGAGCATAATCTTGTTATTATAAAAAAAATAAAGCCCTGCGAAAAAAGATTTCCACGCAATGCTCCAAAACCAATGAAAGAACCTTTAAAATAGATGCTTGTGGGATGAAAAATCCTAAAGGCAGATAAATTTGAAAATAAACGAAAGAAAATGGTTTGTAAAAAACAGAGTTTTTTACAAACCATTTTAGGAAATAGGAAAAAAAGATTCAGAATTGTCAAATCAAACTCAAAGCATGGTTTTGCCTTGCTTTGAGCGATAGCCCGACGCTGTACAAAGGTACTGCGAGGGTGAGATTTGGCAATAGCAAAAGGCATAGAATTAAAGAAACCCATCATTTATGAGGGGTTTCAACATACAGATTATAATAAATTCAATTACCTTTTGCGATCTGGACTTTTTTTACATTTCCACTAATATAACATAACAAAAAGCGGCATTGTAACTATACACATTAAGGTTGACACAATATTAATTGAAACAGCTAAGCTTTCGTTGTTATTATACACCTGAGCAAGCTGAGTTACCATTGATGCAGATGGCGTTATTGATGCAAGAAAAGTTATAAGAAGGATATTATGTGCATTACCAATATCTGTAAGCATCAATATGAGCTTTAAAACGCAAAGAACAAAAAACGGGCACACTACCATTCTCATTGCCACCGCAAGATACACCCTTTTATCTGAAAAAATATCTTTAAAGCTTACATCTGCCATAAGCATTCCGGCAATAAACATTCCCACATTCCCTACCATAGAGCCAAGAGACGAGGAAATGTCTTTAACAAAGGAGGGAAGTCGGATGCCTGAAATCATCATTGCAAGACCTATTAGAGTTGCCAGTATGCAAGGATTAAAGATAATCTTTTTAATATCTGTTTTTGAAGATTTTTCAAAAAGAGCAATGCCCCTTGTCCAGATAAAAATAATCTGTACCGCAACAAAGGCGCAGGTGTAGATAACCCATTCATCTCCAAGAATAAAACTCACAATGGGTATTATAAGATTTGCCGCATTTGAATAAATAACCGAAGCTCTCTCAGCCCCCGATGCCTTTGCAAGGCGGCTGTAGATTGCATCTATCAGAAAAAGCAGAAGATGGACTATTATTGCAGCAGAAAATGCAAGAATGAGTCCCTTTTTTATTTCCGGAGTGAGGGAAATATCAAAAGAATTTAAAAGGACTGCTGGCATCAATACATATAGAGCCAGCTTTGAAAGGGTTTTGCTGTCGCTGCCCTTAACAGCTCCGGCTTTAACAAGAATAAAGCCAATAAACATAACAATAAAGAGCTGAACTATTTTATAGAAAAGAAGATAAGGTATCATATTATTTTACAGCCTGCTTCCATAGCGGGAGCTATCCTGTGCCTTTCCGTGATTTTTAACAATTTTTAGCTTAAAGCTGTCCTGCGATATTATCCAGTCTTTGGTTATTGCAGGATTTTTTTTCGTAATTTTTATTTCTCCTATATCCCTTAGCTGATTTTCAACATCCATAACCACAGTTTCAAGGTCTCCATAATGATTTATGGATTTATATGTTGGGGTTAAAAGCGGGTTTATAAAATATATAACAAGCTTTACTGCAAGATACAAAAAGATTATAAGAAGTATCACACAAGCCATAATATCAAATTTTTCGCTTCCCATTTCAAGACCGCGGGTATCGAAAACAAACTCACAGAATTCCTGACCTTCAAAGCTTCCCAGATTGCTCACATCTGTTCTTATAACATTTGCCATTTCTGCAAAAATACCCGTTATTTTTTCTCCTGACTTTACCTCCTGATGAGGATAAGCCAGAATAAAAACATTTATCCCGCTAAGTTTTGCACTATAAAGCTGAGCGGAAAATACGCCCTCTGTGTCGGTTTCGCTGTAGTTGGTGGTTGTGTTGCGGGTGGTATAGCCCAGGGGGAGCTTTTTAACATCGGAAAAGCTTATATCAAATTCATATTTCTGGTCCTGCCAGTAGCTTCCCGACTTTACCGCGTAGCTTCTTATAAGATGAGAACCGTCACTTTTTGCGGCAAGGTCTTTATTTATATTAATTGTTTCGATTTCACGGGCAAATCTTCCTTCGTCAATATCAAAGGATTTAAAAACCACATTGCCTATGTAGGCTCTTTGCACAAAAAGATAAGCAAGGAAAACAAAAAGCATAAAAAGAGTTCTTATAAGATGCTTTATTCTGTGGTGCTTCATTGCATTATATATAAATCCGTCTTTGCAGGGAATGTTCTTCATAGTATAGCCTCCATTATATTTTAACTCCCGGAATATCCTTAGCAAGGTCATAAACATCCCGCTTAGACATACCAAAAGCCTTTGCCGCAATTTTTATTGCTTCTTTTTTGTCTGTTCCATTTTTCATTAAGTCATTTATGTATTCCAGAGGGTCGGAAAAAGGCATTTCCTCTGTTTGTTCCTCCTCAATTTCTTTAAGGGGCTTGCCTTCCACAACAAGCACATACTCACCCTTGGGCTGATTATTGCTATAGAATTCTATGGCTTCTTCAAGGGTTGTATAGAAACATTCCTCGTGGATTTTTGTGAGCTCGCGAACTATGCTTATGCGTCGGTTACCAAAGAATTTAAGCATATCTGAAAGGGTTCTTGTGAGCTTATGGGGAGCTTCGTGGAAAATGAGAGTGTGGGTATCTTTAGCTGCCATTTCAAGGTGATCCCGGCGGCTTTTTTTGTTCATGGATAAAAAGCCTTCAAAAGCAAAGCGGCCTGTATATTGTCCTGAAATAATAAGAGCATTTATAAGCGCCACACACCCCGGAACGGGAACCACCTTTATCCCTTCATCTATGCAGAGCTTAACAAGGTCTTCGCCCGGGTCGGATATGGCAGGAGTGCCGGCATCTGTTACAAGGGCAATATTTTTCCCCGACTTTAATTCCTCCACAAGATATGCGCCTTTTTCTTTTTTATTGTGTTCAAAGTAGCTTGTGAGAGGCTTTGATATATTAAAATGGTTTAAAAGCTTTAAAGAATGTCTTGTGTCTTCACAGGCAATAAGATCACATTTCTTCAAGGTTTCAAGGCACCTTACGGTGATGTCATCAAGATTACCTATTGGTGTTGCACAAAGATAAAGAGTTCCTTTTTCCATTTATACCTCCGTAAATTTGGCAAAACGGCTCCGGAAAAAGCTAAGCTTCCCCCGAAACCGTTTGATTTTTAGTTATGGCAATGCTCGCAGTCGTGACAATTTGGGAATAATGATTTATCATAATCAATCCCGTTTTTGTCATAATAATCCTGAAGAGCTTTTTTTATTGCTTCCTCTGCAAGAACGGAGCAATGCACCTTTGCAGGAGGAAGACCGTCGAGAGCTTCAACAACTGCTTTATTTGTTAGTTCCAAAGCTTCAGAAACCTTCTTGCCTTTAATCATTTCTGTTGCCATCGAGCTTGATGCTATAGCACTTCCGCAACCAAAGGTTTCAAATTTTACATCGACGATTGTATCGTTTTCTATTTTGAGATATATTTTCATTATATCTCCGCATTTAACATTTCCAACCTCACCCACACCATCGGCATTTTCTATAACACCAACATTGCGGGGGTTTTTAAAATGATCCATTACCTTTTCACTATATAACATGAGTTCTTTTTCCCTCCATTAAATCTCTCCACACAGGAGACATATTTCTTAAATAACCAACTACCTCAGTTACTGCTTTTATGATGTGTTCTATTTCTTCGTCTGTGTTGTATTCACTAAGAGAAAGTCTTAATGAACCGTGGGCAATTTCGTGAACCCTGCCAATTGCAAGAAGCACATGGCTTGGATCTAAAGAGCCTGAGGTGCAGGCAGAGCCTGACGAAGCACAAACCCCATGCATATCAAGCATTAAAAGAAGAGATTCTCCCTCTATTCCCTCAAAACACATATTAACATTTCCGGGAAGTCTCTTTTTTGCATCACCATTTAAGATGCTATGGGGAATTTTTGAAAGACCTTCTATAAGGCGGTCACGCATTTTAGTAAGCTTTTTAGCATTTTCATCTATTTTTGAGCATGCATCCTCAAAGGCTGCTGCCATTGAAACTATGGCAGGAATATTTTCTGTGCCTCCGCGTTTGCCCCGTTCCTGAGCTCCGCCTTCGATGATATTTGACACAACTATTCCCGATTTAACATAAAGCGCTCCAACGCCCTTTGGTCCATGGAATTTGTGAGCTGAAAGGCTGAGCATATCAATATTTTGTTCTTTAACATTTATTTTCAAATGGCCTGCCGCCTGAACAGCGTCTGTGTGGAAAATAACGCCTTTTTCTTTGCAAATAGCTCCTATTTCCTCTATTGGCTGAATGGTGCCTATTTCATTATTGGCATACATCACAGTCACAAGGCAGGTTTCTTCCTTTATGGCATTTTTAACATCTTCAGGATTAACAATACCAAATTCACCAACAGGAAGGAGAGTTATTTCAAAGCCCTGCTTTTCAAGCTTTTTTAGTGTATGGAGAACAGCGTGATGCTCAAAGGCTGTGGAGATAATATGTTTCTTCCCCTTTTTTTCACCGCGGATTGCCGCAGATACTATCGCCTGATTATCAGCTTCGCTTCCGCCGGAGGTAAAATATATTTCTCTTGCCTGGCATCCTAAAGCTTTCGCCATTATTTCTCTTGCTTCCAAAAGATGCTCTGCGGCCTCCTGACCCACACTATGAAGGCTTGAGGGGTTACCGTAGATTTCTTTCATATATGGCAGCATTTTTTCTATTGCTAAATCTGACATTTTTGTTGTTGCTGCATTATCAGCATATATTTGCATTTGCTACACCTCTGAATTAATTATGTCTTTTATTATTTCGCCTGCCATGATAAGCCCCATAACAGACGGTACAAACGAATTTGAACCCGGGGTAATTTTGCCGCTTTCACCTTTTTCAAGCTTTTCTTTAAGCTCAAAAGGCGGCTCCTCGGAATAAACACACTTCACATTATTTATATTTCTTTTTTTAAGTTCCTGCCTCATAACCCTTGCAAGAGGGCAGACCTTTGTTTTTGAAATATCGGCTACTCTGAAAGCTGTGGGGTCGATTTTGTTTCCGGCACCCATTGCCGAAATAACCCGAACCCCTGCCTGCTTTGCCCTTTTGCAGATTTCTATTTTTCCGGAAACTGTGTCTATTGCATCAGCAACATAGCTAAAGATGGAAAAATCAAAAAAATCGGTATCGGGGAGGAAAAATGTATCGGCTGTGATAACTTTGCAATCCGGTGCTATAGAAAGAATTCTTTCCTTTGCAGCTTGGGTTTTAGCCATACCAAGGGTACTTAAAGTGGCTATTATCTGACGGTTTAAATCAGATGGCGACACAATGTCGTTATCCACAAGATATAGGCTTCCCACCCCTGCCCTTGCCAGAGCTTCGGCCAAATGACCGCCCACTCCGCCAAGACCAAACACACAGACTGTGCTCTTATTTAGTTTTTCCAGCGCATCAGAGCCAAACATCAGCTCTGTCCGTGAAAACTGCTCATTCATATTATCACCGATTATACCAAGATTAATTATACCACACAAAGCGGAAAATATCTATGTGTGATATACACAAATTTATTGTCTCTTTAAGCCTCATTATTATCCCAGAGCATAGCCGGATTTTCATATATGCGGCTTAAAACCAAAGCTGTGGCACCATTTAAAAGCGCACGATTGCCAAGAGAAGAATAGGAAAGATTTGCACCGTATTTTCCCACAGCAACAGATGATTTCTTTATTTCCTCAGAAAGTCTTTTTATAACCGCAATATCAAAATTTGTTATATTAGATGAAAGAACTATCTGACCGGGATTGAAGATATTTATTATATTTGAAATACCTACTGAAAGATATTTTATTTCTCTTTCGATAACAGCTAAAGCCGCCGGGTCGGAATGATTAAGATAAGCATCAACTATATCGCTGCAGGAAGAGTTTTCGTTTAAGAGCTTTGTCTTGGAAAGATTTTTTCTAAGCTCCAAAAGCATTGCAGCTTCACTGGTAAATGCCTGAAGGCAACCATTTTTTCCACACTCACACACAGGCCCCTCAGGGTCAATTACAGAGTGGCCTATTTCTCCTGCCGCGTCATTTGCACCTCTTATAAGCTTTTTGTCTATAACAAGAGCGCTTCCAACGCCTCTGCCAACATACAAAAATACAAAGCTTTCTGCATTTTTGGAATTACCAAACCACATCTCAGCCATAGCCATAAGCCTTACATCATTATCCACCATAACGGGGATATTAGCTCTTTTTTCTATCATTTCTCCTATATTGACATTATGCCAGTTAAGATTGGGAGCATACACCGACACCCCCTCATTGGAATCAACAATACCATGAATACCAACACCCATACCTATGATACGGGTGGTATTTTGCTTTTTAAATTCTTCAAAAGAAGCTATTATAAAATCAACACAAGCTTTTGGCGAAACATTTTTTTCTATTGACTTATGCTTATAGAAAATAATCTTTGCACAAAAATCAGACACCGCAAATTCAACCTTATCAGATGAAACGCAAGCAGATGCAACGCAGAATTCAAGCGGATTTATTTTTAAAAGAATAGGCTTTCTGCCGCCGGTTGATATGCCTGTTGAAAATTCTTCAATAAGCTTATTATCAATTAATTCCGCTGTTAAATTGGTAACCGTTGCCGCGGTAAGACCTGTTTCCTTTGCAAGGTCTATTCTTGATA
>JAFSBJ010000032.1 GCA_017437345.1 Clostridia bacterium
ATACGGGTGTTACACCAAGCGAATATAGAAAAAAGAATTCATAGACATTACTATGAATTCTTTTTTCTAATCTTTATTTAATTCTTTTATAAATTTCATTACCTTATCAAATCAAAAATATCTTTTGAATCAATACCAAAATAGCCAAGCAATTCTGAGTTATCACCATCGCTATAGTCATAGTAGGTTCCATTTGACACAAAAACAGCGCAACTATCTGTTGCAAGGCTGACTGTCCCCTTTTCACCGTCACTTTTGGTTATTACAATAACACCGCCTATGGGACAATCGGTTTGATATTTGATTAGTTTAGCGGCAGAAAGCATATTTTCCACATTTTTAAGATTACCTCTTACCACCAAGGGATATACAGTGTTTTTTATTATAAGCTCAGCATCAATTATATCTTTTATATCCTCAGGGTTAAGGTTTTCATGATTTAGATTCTGGCTAATATACATCAGTTTATTTATTTCAAAATACTCCTCTTTACTCAAGTCGGATGAGAAAACCAATTCCAAATCATAGTTATCAATCACATATAGTCTTGGATAAGAATCTCCATTTTTAGAAATTTGATAAGTTAGTATATTGTAATTTCTATCTTTAACATCAATATGCTTTAGCTGTTTTGTTTCTCCTAATTTATTTAAAACAGACCTCAACACATCTTCATTTACCTCCCAGCCCCAACCGCTATTTACTATAATTTTTTCGCCTTTAGACAATGTTTTATTTATTAGGTCGACTTTCTGTTGCGAAGCTGTTGTATGGTCATCACCAAAGACATAGACAAATTCTTGCTTGTTTGCTTCATTATTATGGACAATAGCCATCTGAATTGCACCTATTACGCTATCCTGAACAGTCAGATAATATGTCTTACCATCTCTTTCTATTATGCCATTCCCTACCCAGCCTTGTGCATTATCTACAGTTGATTTTTCTGAATGATATGGGAATAATTCAATTATATCTGGGATATTACCTTGTTTTACTTTTCCTGATACAAGGTCAATAACATAGCTATCGAAGTTTTTAATCTGCTTCTGATTTCCGCCATTTACAAGATATGCATATTTACCGTCTTTATCTACCTTGAATTCTGTGTAGCAATCACCCTGGCTATCGCCTGCAATATTTAATGTATCAAGATTTATTTTATGGACTATCTCTTTATTTTTTCTATCAACAACAAAAAAGCCTTCAAGATAATGAAATACAATTTTTTCATCATCAACATAGTCAAGACTTGCCATAACAGAGCCTATGGGACGATTTATATAGTCGGAAAACTGTTCATCGGTCATTTTACAGTTATCCGAGTTATTTACAGCTATAATAAGCGAAACAGCTATTATTGCAGCTATAACTATGCTAAGCAAAGCTATGCTGAAGAGTTTTGTGTTTTTTCCATTATCAGAGCGGATTTTTAGAAATCTGATTTGCAGTTTTTTCTTATCCATACTCATTTTGGTTGTGAACATCTTTTCAAACATATAATTTCGCCTACCTTTCATTCTACCAATTCTAAAATTGTTTTCATATACAGTTTTTGTTGTTCTTCACTCATATTTTTGGTTACTTCCATATCACATGAAATCTCACAAGCCTCACTCAAATTTGCGCTTAACAGATATGCAAAAGGATTAAACCAATGAATAGCATTGACAAACAAAGCAAACCACTTTACAATTAAATCTTTTCTTTTATAGTGAGTTAATTCGTGAAGGTAAATCAATCTCATCATATTGTTTGAAATTTGTCTGCATGGCATATATACCACAGGAAAGAAAACGCCTACAAGCATCGGAGAAGCTATATCCGACGACATTCTTACCCTTATGTTACGGTGTATTTTTAATTCTTTTTTTACATCAAGTAGCACCGGACTATTTTCCAGTAATATAGAATTCTTCCTTCTCCGGAATATGTAGACAAAATAGCTTATTAAAGCTACCAGAAGAAAAACCGATACACCAAATATCCAGATTACTGTGGCAAGGTCAAATAGCTTTATTTTAACATTTTGCGGAAGATTAATTTTTCTTTCTGTTACGGGCAATGTGTCGGAGGTTTCCGCAGGCGGAATATTAACATCAAAAGTTTTGCTGTCGTTTTGCGATGCTTCCATATTTGTTATATGACGGATTTTTTGCACCCCATCATCCGGGATAAGATTATAGGTGGGTATAAGCATTGTGAGTAGTGCTACTATCCATGCATAATACTGCCATTTAGCAGGAAACTTTTTCATCGTGATGGGTTTAAGAAATAACAAAAATAGTGTTACAACGGAGCCAAGAACACTTAAAATAAGAACTGTTTTAAAAAGAGTGTTCATAAAATCACTCCAATTCAAACATTTTCTTCAGCTCAGATACATCGTCTTTTGAAAGCTTTTTATTTTCGTAAAGTGCTGCAACAAGATTTTTAACAGAGCCTTTATAGATTTTACTAAGAAGATTTTCTGTTTCATCAAGAGCATATTCACTCTGCCCCAGAACCGGAAAATAATAATTCACCTTACCTTTTTTATCACAGGATACAACGCCTTTTTTTAAAAGACGCGACATAAAGGTTGCAACGGTGGATGCTGTCCAGTCATTGCTTTTAAGCTCTTTTATAATATCTGAAACTGTAAGCTTTTCACTACTTTTCCATAAAATACACATAATTTCATATTCTGCATCTGTTATAGTTTGTTTTACAACTGACATAATATCTCTCCTTTTTAATCATATCTACATTTGTGGATATATTGATTGTATCATTTATATCTACATTTGTCAATATAGCTTTAAAAATAAATCCTGCCCTATAGAAAGAGCAGGATTTATTTTTTACACTATTATAATCTTTCTTTTAATTCTTTTGAGAGTTCTTCATAGCCGGGTTTACCGAGAAGCGCAAACATATTCTTTTTATATGCTTCAACACCGGGCTGATTAAAGGGATTTACCCCTAAAATATATCCGCTTATTGCACAAGCTTTTTCAAAGAAATAGCAAAGTGCGCCAAAGTAATACGGGGTTAATTCGGGGATATTTATGATGATATTGGGAACTTCGCCATCTGTGTGGGCTAAAAGTGTGCCTTGGAATGCCTTGTTATTTACCTCATCAACACTCATACCGGCAAGAAAATTAAGACCATCTATATTTTCTTCATCAAATGGGAATTCAAGGTCTTTTTTGGGTTTCTGAACATTCAGAACAGTTTCAAAAAGAATTCTTCTGCCTTCCTGTATGTATTGTCCCATAGAATGAAGGTCTGTTGAAAAGCTTACTGATGCAGGGAAAATACCTCTGTTGTCTTTTCCTTCGCTTTCGCCATAGAGCTGTTTCCACCATTCTGAGATAAATGTGAGGCAAGGTTCGTAGTTAACCATAAGCTCAATGCATTTACCTTTGCGGTTTAAGATATTTCTTATGGCAGCATACTGATAGCAGATATTTTCTTCATAGGGCTTTTCAAAATCCTTTCTGGCATCCTGAGCACCCTTTAACATATCGTCTATATCTATTCCTGCTGCAGCAATCGGAAGAAGACCAACAGCTGTTAAAACAGAAAATCTGCCGCCAACATCATCCGGAATAACAAAGGTTTCATATCCTTCTTTATCGGCAAAGGTTTTAAGGGCTCCCCTTGCTTTATCTGTGGTAGCATAAATTCTTTTTTTCGCTTCTTCTTCGCCATATTTTTCTATAAGAATTGAGCGAAGGATTCTGAAAGCCAGAGCAGGCTCTGTTGTTGTGCCTGATTTTGAAATTATATTAACGCTGAAATCTTTATCCTTTAAAAGGTTTATAACATCTGCAAGATATGATGAGCTGATTGAATTTCCGGCAAAGATAATCATTGGAGTTTTTCTTTCGGGAGAATAATTGTAGAAAGAATCTGTAAGCATTTCTATTGCTGCTTTTGCTCCAAGATAAGAGCCGCCAATACCAACAACTACCAACACATCAGAATCACTCTGAATCTTTTTAGCTGCTTTTTTTATGCGGTCAAATTCCTCCTTATCATAATTAACAGGAAGGTCAACCCATCCTAAAAAATCGCTACCGGCACCTGTTCGGCTGTTTAACACATTTTCAGCCATCTGAACGCTGGAGCGCATATTGGCGATTTCTTCTTCTGACACAAAAGAAGAGAGTTTTGACAAGTCTAAACTAAGCATTATACAATACCTCCAAAGTTATTTTAAATATTTAATAAAGTTTTATTACATCCTATCACATTACAACTGTAATTTCAATATAATATGACAAATTTTATTAAAAATATCAGAATTCCTGCTTGCTGACACGATTCATAAGGTCTTTGACAGCTTTTGCAGGGTCTTTACCATTATTCAATACATTATATGCTTCAGTAACGATGGGCATGTCTACATTGTATTTTTTTGAAAGCTCATATGCAGCATTACAGTTTACTATTCCTTCAACAACCATGTTTACTTCTGCTATGGCTTCATGAGGAGTTTTTCCTTTTCCGATAAGAATTCCCGCACGCCTGTTTCTCGAATGCATACTTGTGCAGGTGACTATTAAATCACCAATTCCACTAAGACCCCAGAAGGTTTCAGCTGATGCACCCATCTTTATGCCAAGAGATGCAATTTCTTTTATGCCGCGTGTCATAAGGGCGGCTTTGGTGTTATCACCATAGCCTAAGCCATCCAATACACCGGCACAAAGAGCAATAACATTTTTAAGAGCACCGCCAAGTTCTACACCTAAAACATCGGTGCCTGTATAGACTCTGAAGGTTTCGCCATTGAAAACCGACTGAACAAGCTTTGCACCGGATATATCTTCACAAGCGGCAATATTTGTGGTTGGTATTCCTCTTGCAACCTCTTCTGCATGAGAAGGACCGGACATTACCGCAATCTTTGCCTGAGGGATTTCTTCGATGACAACATCGGAGAGAGTTTTAAGAGTTTTATCTTCTATTCCTTTTGATAGTATAACAACAACTGTATCTTTTGATACATAGGGAGACATTGAGTGAGCTGTGGAGCGGATAGCTTTGGAAGGTGTTACAAGAACAACAAGGTCTTTACCTTCAACACAGCTGATGTCATCTGTAAACACTATATCAGACGGAAGCGAAACTCCGGGAAGAAACTGTTTATTTTCAAGCTCTCTTCTGAGAGTATCGCTTTCTTCTTTAAGCCAGGACCACAAACTTACCTTATGACCAAGTTTATTTAAGTGAACTGCGGCGGCTGTTCCCCATCCGCCGGAGCCGATAACAGCTATATCTTTTGACATTTAATTCACCTCGGAATTTTTTGATTTAAAAAGCTTTGATTCTGTTCCGCTTATAAGTCTTTTTATATTTGCCTGGTGTTTGCATATTGCTATGATTGCTACAACAAGTGCTGAAACAAAGAAATATACATTTCCTCTGTAAAGAAAAAGAACTATGAAAGGATAGCAAAAAGCACAAACACACGACGATAAGGATACATAGTTAAACAAAGCTATAAAAACTGCAAATATCAAAACCAGAATAATGCCTATTTTCCAATCAAGAACAAAGATAACAGAGATGGATGTCATTATCCCCTTTCCACCCTTAAATCCAAAATAAAGGGGAAAAACATGGCCAAGAACAACCGCTACGGATGATGCATACATGCAGTATTTATAATCTTCCACACCAAATGCAAGCTGAGCTATAAAGCGGGAAAGAAGAACTGCTATAATACCCTTTAAAGCATCTCCGATAACAACCATAACAGCAGCTTTGGCACCAAGAACACGAAGGGTATTTGTTGCTCCTGCATTACCGCTTCCCTTTTGACGGATATCTTGTTGACCAAGAAGTTTTGACACTATGATGGCCGTATTTACACTACCTAAAAGATAGGAAATTATAACCGAAATTATTAGAGAATATATCATATTACTGATCCTTTCCTCGTTCTCTGATTATAAACTTAATCGGAGTTCCTTCAAGACCAAAGGTTTCTCTTATCTGATTTTCAATGTATCTTATATATGAAAAATGAGCCAGCTCTTTATCGTTTACAAAAAGAACAAATGTGGGTGGCTTGGTTGATGCCTGGGTAATATACATAATTTTGAGTCTTTTACC
>JAFSBJ010000033.1 GCA_017437345.1 Clostridia bacterium
CTATACTGTTCCTCTGTGGGATTTGCAATAAAAATTTTAAGACTCTTTTCCGGTGCTTTTATAAGCTTCTGATTTTCAACTTTATAAAACATAAAATCAACTCCTATTTCTTTATATATTTTCCGTAAATACTACTTGGTACAAGGCTTGTGTCAACTTCGATTATAGTGGTTTTGGCATTTAGTTTGGGAAGGTCGCATATTAAAGGCTCTTCTATTGGCTCTGCAAGAAGATAATAAAAAATAACCGGTGTGCCATTTTCATATTGAGATGCTACCCACTCATTAACTTGTGCTACTGTTTCATATTTACCTACATTAAAAACCAGAAAAATAGCATATCTGAATACATACCATTTTCCGTTTTGTATTTTATTGGAATCTAATCTTGCTTCAGCTATAAAATGTGTTGATAATTCCGGGTGTCCATCATAAACCTCAAAATACTTCATATTTACATCTGGGTATTTATTAAAAGCTGTATAGTATAATGTATAACCATAAGTATTTTCATAAGACTTATTAGTAGCAACAACCTCTCCGCCCTTAAATACCACCCCTTTTATATTTCTCACAACCTTATTCTCTTTATAATCAATATAATCTGCATAATCTCCAAGCTTTCTTAAAGGGTTATTTAAAAATATATTAGCAGTAACCGGTTCTACATAAGGTTCATAAGGTAAATCCTCTGTACCTTTCATTAACTGAAGTTCAATAATATCATCAAACTCAATAGTAGTACCTGAAGATACATAAAGCTGAGCAAATTGAATAAAAGCGTTATCAAATGTAATATCACCACTTGAAATATTTGAGCTAATATTACTGCCATCCGTACCATTAGATATATTAAATATTACTGTTAATCCATTACCTGTGTATTTGTTTATTTTTGTTTTATAAGTGCCTTGTTTGAGAAAAACTTGTGTTTTAAAGTTAGCTTTGTAATTAGCGGATTTTGTTGTGTCTTCTAATTTACCTTTAATATGCACTCTTTCATCATCTAATGGCGTAAAAGTAATTCCATTAATTGTTTGAGCAGTAGCATTAAATTTAGATATATCAAATAAATTAATACCTCTTTGCACTACTGGTATCTTATACTTGCCATATGGCTCATAAGGTGTAGCAGTAGCTCCCTCTTGTATCTGGAAAGTATTTATATCAATGTAGGTATATACACGATAATCAAAAGAGCGTTGTTGTATATGGCTTATCGTTTTATTAGCTTTCGTAGTATACACTCTTTTCCTCCAAGTATTATCAATTGGTTGTACATTTAGATAATCTATATTGCCATCAGTGTAAAAAATAAAAATAGGAGTATCATACGAAAGGCTCACACCACTTCTGTCATACTTACATTTAAAATCAAAACTTATTGTATATTGAGTATTCTCTTTAAATGCAAAATCAAAAATAGCACTTGCTTCACCGTGAGATTTTATTCTGATACACTGTCTACCATCCTCTTCTAACTCTGTGTAATCAGCAAAAGTCTTAAAAGATTCTCTTACATCTTTAACAAGATTAACACTCTTTTCACCCACACTCTGTACCTCAATTGGATTATCAGGTGTGGGAGTGCCATCCTGAAATGAATTTCCATACACTTTGAGGTCTCTCATTTTTTTATACTTCTTGCAGTTGGTAAGTGTTAAAGGCAAACCCTCTGCACTTGCTTCTTTGTCAGCAGATGCAATTTTCATATTTACAAAATCTTTTAACACCATCTATCACACCTCACTTACAAGGTATTCACTATAATTTACAAGCCAAACAGAGCCATTGTAGCTACCAAAAATCTCATAATGCATATTCGATTCAGGAATAATTTCTAAATCTGTTGTATTGGTCGTATCTATAGTAAGATTGGTTGCAGTTGCTCCTGATTTGAAAGTGAGATAAACAACATCTCCATCATCAGCTATTGAAGGAAATGTAAGTGAAAGCCCTGTAACTTCGCCAAAATTATATTGTCTATTGGGTTCAAGAGTTGAAGGAATTGTTGTTCTTGGAGTTTGGAAAACCCTACTTTCCAGATTGTAAATCCTGGCATCATCCTCATATATTTTCTTCCAGATGCCCATGGCTATTTCTCTGGCAATCTCATCAATATCTTTTTGAATATTCTCAGCCTTAGTTTCTGCTGTGGAAATACGGGTAATATAATCATCTGTAAAATCATTAGATGAAAGCCCCTTACCGCTTTCTTTGTCCACTTTATTGTCTATCTTTTCTTTTGCCATGGTAATTTCTTCAATCATTTTATCCATATCACTACGGGTATCAGTAAGTGTTAGTTTATCTGCATCTGTAAAATCATTGGATGAAAGCCCCATACCATCAACTTTATCAACTTTATTTAATATTATTGCTTCTAACTTAGATCTTAGATTCACGATACTCTTAATTAATTCAATTAAGTCAATTTCACTTGATTTTGTGGTGTCAACAGTAATAAGTATAGGAGATGATGGCTCACTTACCTGACTTGAACCGTAAGCTATTGAATATACACTCACATAAAAGTCCGTGCCGGTTTTTAGTATTTCTGAAGGTACAGATACAGTATTGTCAATTACTTCAACCGTAGGGTCTAAGTTATCCTGCACAAAGGTCGCATATATTCTGTTGCCCTGCCACTCTTCCGGGATACCAGAAAATTTGATTTGAACTTTACTGTAAACAGCATTAAGAGAATAAGAACCAATTAAGGTATTTGAAATATCAATATTTATATTCATCATAACGGAGCCCCCAAGAAAAGTTGTACGGTAAAACTTTCATAGTTACCTGATAAATTATAGATACCTGTATTAGAAAATTCTATTCCGTTTGCAGTTTTTCTCGCTTTTAAATAATTCGTTGAAGCACCTGAGTATGGACAATATGAAACAATTGTTTTCCACTCAGAAGAAAGTTTTATTAAATAAAACACATACTTCTCATTCGTATTACCATTTCCTTTTGTGCACCATATGTAACCGTATGGACTATACTCACTTCCCAACAATGTTGGAGTTCCTGAAGCTGAAAAATTTACAGTAAGTGTTTTTACCGGGTCCGACGAATGAACCGAAAGTTTCGACACCGCAACCTTTCTGTTATCTGTAATAGCACCGGCAGAAGATATTGTTGCAAGGAGTGCATCCGTATCTGCAGGAGCTTCCCCGGAAACGATAATGTTAATATCATTACTTACGCCTTCAGATTCTGCACCGCCTTGTCTTAGATACACATAGCAGGTTGTTCCTTTGGTACCGGCACTATCCATAAAGTTAAGTTCAAATACATATCCTTCATCATCAAAAATAATGCAAGCTCCGGATGCTAACCAGTAGCACCCTTTAGATATTTTATAAAATCCGTTTCCGGCAGAAACGACTTTACAACCACTATTGTCATACACCTGCGCACCCTCTGATGTGAGGTTCGACATTGCAGTATCTAAATCCATAAGAGCATCACCGGTGTCAACAAAAGTGCTTACACCCTGAGTGGTAAGATGAGCAAGCACTTTATTAATATCATCAGCTCCATAGGTTCTGTTATTTACAAAAAATGTGCTATACATTTATCATTCCTCCAATGCTTCAAAAATCGGTCTTTCGGAATAACCGTTTTCACTGTAGCTTATTTCAACACCTGTTACACGCCTGCTCATCGGCGCGCGGTATAAACCTTTTATAAGCTGCAGCTTTAATATATCGCCAAGATCATAATCAATTCCATACTTTATATTTCTTGTGGAAAATGTTGTACCGTCTTTCGCTTTCTTCAGCTTAAGATTGGCAGCAGCCTCACTCTCTGTACTGCCTGACAGAAGTGTTTCCCATCTGAGAATGCCGCTTCTGCTGCCACGATTAAGATATGTTGTAACATTTGAGCTTGTCTCATTTCCGGAAGCGTCGGTAGCTTCAACCTCTTTTTCATAGTATCCGCAATCTGCCAGGTCAAGAATGTCATAAGTGAGACGAGCATCATAAGCTGTTTTGTTTGCTTCTGAACGGGTAAAATCCCGCTGTATTCCTTTTAATACATTGAAGCGCCATTGTTTATTAACAAGGTCTAAAGTAACGCTGTGCCCGTAATTTTTTAGCGATAAACACTCTTTTACAAAATCAAATGTCGTACCATCCGTACTTTTCCCAAAAGTAACGGTATCAGAAGAGTCAATATTTTCTCCCAGGATAAAATTTGAGCAGTCTGAAAAAGCTGTGCTTACAAGTGATCTTGCCTTTGCCTGTGGCATAAAGCTTGCCTCAGCAAATTTTCTTGATGTTCTCCGAGTTAAAATCCAGTTGCAGGTTCTGCCATAAAAAACAGCATTGTTTTGAATATCATATCCAATAATAATAGCTGTGTAATCACCCTGCCTCACAATAAAGAATTCCTTGTTATTAAGCCTTTCAACAGCTTCGGTAACAAATGGATTATTTAAAGACATTGTGCCTTCAAATGTTCCAATATCGTTGTATCGGAGCTGCCACCGTGTATTGCTTTTTGGAATTTGCTTTAGAAAGTTTAAGTTATAATCAAAGAATTGTAAGTCCATCAGAACACCGCCTCTACAAAATAATCGGTGTAAAATATTCTTACAGACACATCAAGTGTTCCCTGATAATTGTAAACTTTGATTTGATTTTCTCCCGGCTCAAGGTGAAATCCGGTTAAAAAAGTATCGAGGGCAACATGCTCCATGAGCTCTGTACCACTTTGATTTTTTATCGAACGCCCGGGAGCATCTATCTTAATAAAATCACCTGCAGATAAAGGATATTCCAAACGGATTTTTTCACCATTTGTAACATTTTCTATAAGAATTCCGATGTCTTCATCGGTAGAAAATTCAACATCCTCTTTAGCTTTGGCATATATCCAGATTTGCCCCGGCTCTGCAGAAGCATTGCCGGCATAATTTAAGATGCTGTTTCCGTATTCGGTTGTGAATACTCCGGGCAAAGTAAAGTTAGCATTTAGATGATTGATTTTCTCATACGCTCTGAACATCAATTCATTAGAACTTCTGAAATATGGATTGTCGCAAAAAAACTGAATAACATAGGTTCTCCATTTTCCATGAATTTCTCCGGGAGTAATAGATGTATAACTAACATCTATTAGTCTTTTTTCCCCATCAGGAAGATGTATCTCAAACACACCGCCAATGTCAAGAATAGACATCATCTGAGAATATTGCTGTCGAGCAGACAAGAGCAAATCACCGCTTAAGGATATGGTTCTGCTGCCATCTGTTACACTTACTGTATCAATACCCGGCTTTCCATAATAAGTAATTGAATTAGTGATTTTAGAAACAAGACCAAGTCCTTCAATAGCAGTCATATTAAAATATGGATGGGAGCCACCGCCAAAGGTCAGGCTCCCTCTTTTGTTTGTGTATATAACTTTCACATTTTGCACCTCTCTTTATTGTCCGGAAAGACGCTTAACGGTTTCATAGTTTTCTATCTCTTTTACGGTATCCTTGGAGCTGCCACCGTAAATATGATATGTAGTGGAACGGTTATCATTGGATATGCTTCCACCGGTACCAACAGAAGCACTTATGCTTGCATTAAAATCACTTAATTTCTTCTGTATCTCCTGCATCTGAAGGTCAAGCTCTTCCATAAACGCACGCCCGAAGTTTTCAGCAGATAATGCTCCTGAAACCAAAAATCCTTCCGGTATTTCAAACCCGGCTTTTGTAAATTCGTCTATCATATATTGATAGCCTTCGTTTGCGGCACTTACTGCATCATCATAATACATATCTGCAGAAGTTTTTACATTGGTAGCAAGCATGTTCTGATAACCCGTTAAGTAATTGGCAAATTCATCATCCTTAGCACCAAGCATAGCTTTTATATATCCGATACCGTCTTCACTGCTTCCAAGTGATTCAAGCTCTGATATAATTCCGCTTTTAGCTTCATCAGATACATCACTTGCCTTAATCCTGGCAGTAACTTTTTCTAAAAGCTCTGCATATTCGGCTGCTGCTTTGTTTGATGCACCAAAATCATTAAGACGATAAAACTCTGTGGTTTCATCACCGGAAGTGATTTTAACTTTTTGATATAACGGAGTAGAATCATTAAGCTTTTCGGTAAATTTCTGTTGTTTCTTTGAAACATCCTCAAGCTTGTCTGTAACATAATCTGCAATATCATCATAGATTTCTTCGACCTTGTCTCTGTGTTCTTCAAGTTGGCCTTCCTGGTAATCATAAAGGTCTTGTGTAATCTCAATCCATTTATCGGAATTTTCTGTAAGATAATTATCTCTGAGATATTCAAGCTTTTTGTAATAGGTTTCCTCATCATCAATACCGAAATCGTGAAGCATTTCAATCTTTTTATGCTCTGCCTCATAAACCTTAAGCTTTTGTTCTGATTCCTCTTTAATTACTCCTGTAATGGAAGATATTGCAGTGCGTATTCCGTCAAGGTTTGAGGTGATGGAATTTTCAAATGCAGCATTCATTCCACCGCCAAGTTCTTTAGCAGCTTCGTATAGCATATCTGCATTGTTTTCTAATCCAAGAACAGCACCTTCTACATAGAATTTAGCTGCAGCTTCAGCAAATACAGAAGGAGAGTGAGCTCCTTCACCATCGTGAAAACCGGTATCCAAAGTTTGACCTAAACCGAATCCGGCATTATATACTTTGTTGTGAGCTTCCTCAGAATTTGCGTAATTAGTTATACCTTGAACATAATAATCAGAAGCCTCTTTTCCGTTAGCTTCATTTTTTTGAAGAATAACTTGGCTTCTAAACATCTCAGGAACTTTTTCTTCTACAACTTTTTTAAAATTATTAAATGGTTCCGCAGAAAATGTATTTCCATTAAGATGGTTATACAGTTCCTTTAAAAATGTGTCTCCGAATTCCGCACCGCTTTTGATGGCAGTCGTAGCTGTTTCTGCAAGCCACTTGTTTGAAAAGGCAGCTTCGCCATATTCTGTGCCATTTTCAAAACCTTTTATTATGCCATTTTCGATTTTGCCACCTAGCTCCGCTATTTTTGTTTCATCCACTTTGATTTCAGCCAGGGTTTCATCAATCATAGCTTGCATTTCTGCACTACCGTCAAAATTCTTAATCAATGATATTAGCTTATTGATATGCGAGTTATAATTATCAGCAGCTATCTTCAGCTTTTTATCGTGCTGAGAATTATATCCGTCAAGGTCATGCAGGTCATCATTACGAGCATTTCTTTGCTCATGTAAATAGCCGATAAGAGCGTCATTATTTCCTTCTGCAGCAAGAGTTCTGGCATGTTCATAAGCAATAATATCATTTACATATTTGTAATATGTAGCTTCTGCCTCTTCTAATGCTTTTCGATTTTCTTCGGTATGATTCTCACTATAATTCTTTCGAGCTTCAGCAACAGCTTTTTCGGCTTCAGCCTGTTTTTTTACTGCTTCAGTAAAATTTTTTGTGGCCTCTTCCATAAGGATTTCAGCCTCTTTAGCTTTCATAGCTTCTTGAATAGCATTCTTGAGGTCACCATATCTGGATACAACACCGTCAACCAATTTAGCTTCTGTTCCTAAAGCTCCATTTAATTCACCAAGAATAAATTTAACCCTTGCTTCATCAGCTTCCATTACCTTACCATTAGAATCAACCAGGTTATCTAATTCGTTTGATAATCTCTCTATGTTATCAAGAGATGCCAACCCCTCATTAGCTTCAAGAGAGTTGCTTTCATGATACTCATTGTAGGCATCCGTAAGCTCCTTAACAGCTGCCTTGTTAGCTTCAAGTGCTAATCGTTGTTGTTTTTCTGCCTCAGTTTCTTTTGTAATAAAGCTATAAAGAGCTGCCAGAGCTGCACCTAAAGCAACCACACCACCAACAACTACACCAACAGGATTTGCAGCCCATACCTTATTAAGCAGTGCCTGAGCTGCAGTTAGAAGATGTATTTTTCCGGTTAAAGCACCAACAATAATTTCTTTAACTGAAAGAGCTGCCGCAAGACCGGATGCAGAGATAGCCGCCGCACCATTTTGGGCAGTATATAATGCAAGCTGCAGGTTTGCAGTTTGAAATGATGCCATAATTGCTCTTATAACCGAAACTATTGTAGTAAGCCCTTTAAAAGCGGCAAAACTTATTATACAAAGCTCCATATTATCTGCCAGAAGCTTTACTGCAGCTGTAAATGGTTTGAGTATCGGATATGTATTTCCAAGCTCATCGGCAAATGATGAAATAATCTTTTTTGCCGCATCTGCAAGCTTTGGTGTTATTCTGATAACTCCCGAAACAAGAGTTTCACCAAGTTTTATTACTGCATCTGCCATTTTGTCTGAATTACCGGAGATACCATCTGCCAGCTCTTCGATGGCAGACATAACACCTTCTGTAAGTTCATCAAGCATTTCGGGTACCAGTGGTGCAAGCTCACTGAAAATATCTCCAATACCTTTTGCAAGCATTGGTGTCAGCTCTCCGATGTTTTCCACAATAACCTTTCCGGCATTGCTTAGGCTCTCTGCCAGGTCATCAGCTTCACCTGTGCCGGACATAAAATTCTTAAGAGCAGCACTTGCTGTGTTAAGTGCGCCTGCAAGAGTTTCATTTTCTTTTGCATAGTTTCCTGCAGCATATTCTGTTCTTTCAAGAAACATCTCCATTGCCAGAGCAATTTTTTCTTGATTTGTCATTGCTCTGGTGCTTTTGGTTATGCCTTTTTCAAGAGCGTATGCCGCAAGAGTTGTGTCATTCATTGCAACACCAAGGTTATCCATCATGGTAAAATTGCCCTTTGCAGCTCCGGCAATAGATTCCATTGCCATGCTGACATCAATACCCATAATAGATGCTACATCTGCAGCTCTTTGCATTACCTCTGCACTAAGCTCTGCAGATTCTTGAATTTTAAATCCGGAGCCCTGGAATAAAGCTCCCATTTTATTAGCTGTTGCTAAAAAGTCAGAGGTCGAAAGACCCATGTTTTTAAATGCGGTATCTGCTGTTTTTTGCACAGTGGAGGCAAATTCTTTGAATACTGCCTCAGAACCTCCTAAGTTTTGCTCTAATTCACCTGCAAATTTTAGTGCAGCTCCCGTTGCGGCGGTAAATCCGGCTGTGATGACACCGATGCCTTTTGCCGCTGTCTTTATCGCGGACATACCTTTATTAAACCCGTCAGTTATTATTTTGGTGTCAAACACCAGTGTACCGTCAGAGCGTCCCATATTTATCCCACCTTATATATTTCATTAAAAAAGTGAGAATGCGGCACTTGCCCTGAAGGCTTTGAGCACTGTTTCGTGCATTCTTTTTGTGAGGTTTATTTCAGACCAATTTGTACTCCGTCTGTAATATTAACCTCAAATTCTTTTTTACAGTATTTGCATTTTAAAAAAACACCGCTGCAATTTGCGATGTTTGTGTAGAGTATTTTTTGTTCCCTTCCGCATTCGGGGCAATGCATCCAGGACTTTTTAATTGCTATTTTAAGCATTTTTAAAACCCCTTAAAAAAACATTTTATAAAGAGCTGCATCATTGTCGGCATCTCTTTCCTCACTGCTCCTCTTATCCTTCAGAGCAAAAGTGTCTTTAAGCTGCTGATACACTTTCCTTTGTTCGTTATCCTTAATCTTGCTAAGATCCATATCACGCCAGCTGATAATTTTCATTATTTTATTGCTGTCGTCAAGTGAACGGAAAAGTGCATTGAACTTAAACCAATGTAAATATGGAATCTCTGTTAAATCAATTCCATACTGTGACGAAAATGCGGCATATACATAAGCTGCATCTTCTTCAAAATCAAAAACCGGAGCTTTATGCTCATCTTCATTCTTTTTACGCGGTTTCGGTTTTTCATTGCATCCGTGAAATAGCATGAGAGCTTCGATAAGCTCCTGCAGGTTTCCCGGAAGCATTTTGCTTTTTTTAACATCAATGCAATTTATAACTGCATCTATCATCTTCTGAATACTGTTTTTTGATGTATCAAACATTATACTTTCAAATCTAAGCCACACACGGAAATCTGTGTGAACATAATATTCTTCACCGCCAACCTCAATAGTGCATGGCAGTCCGTCTGTTAGTATGCTCATTTTTTGTGAACTCCGTTTTTGTTGTGGTTTTTATTGTGCTTAGCATCGTATCTTCTTTGCTGACGATTTTGGCCCCATGCTTTAAGTGCGTTATTAACATTATCGGTTGCACTTCTGTCAGCACGCATAGTATTAACAAGTTTAATAAATGCATCGGTTCTGAGCTGCCCGGATTTCGAATCGCCAAACATCTTTTTAGGAGCATCTTCACCAAAGAGCTTAACAAATACCTTTTCGACAGTTGCCATAATGTAACGAAGCTTGTCACTTTCCTTACCGGCAACAGGCACTTTCTTTATTTCTTCATTGTAGGCTTCGCCTGCCTGTTCAAATTTTTCAACAAAATCAGCATCGGTATTGTCAATAACGGTAGTGAAATCACCGAATTTATATTCAACCATTTTTCATACCTCCGTAAAATATATAAGTTATTCCGGGTACAATATCGCACCCGGAATAACAAGAAGATTTTTATTCATCTAAAACAAACTCTGCAGTGTCCCATTCATCTTTGGTTGTTGCGCTGCCAAGTTCAAGCTCACCATTTGCGTCAAATGAACCGCTGTATTTCATCACTTCGGCATCATCACCGTCTGTGTTAGGTACAACAGTAACTTTTCTGCGGCGTGCACTAAATGTGCTGCCACCTTCTTCGGTGGGTTTTGTAAGGTCGACTGTAACAAGTTCAACAACTGCATCGTTGTTTGTTTTTTCAAGTTCGGTTATATCCTTGATAACGATGTGAACTGCGTTTTCGGGGTCATAATCAAACTTGTAGGATGTTGATGTGGCATAAGAGGTTACGC
>JAFSBJ010000034.1 GCA_017437345.1 Clostridia bacterium
AAGAATTTGCCGCAAAAACCGCACTTAGTTCGAATCTCCAATGGCTAGCCATTGGAGTACTATCCGCACGCGCCTCAAAGTCTTGAAAAAAAGCTTTTTCTTCGTTGTCGCTTTTGCCATACCTCGTATTACCAAAAGCTTCCGCCTTGAAAAATCTCTATTTTCAAGACTTTGAGGTTCACAGAATTTTAGAAATAACAAATTTTATGATAGAGTGAGGAAAAAGCGCAGGGAATATTGAGCATATTTCCGAGCATTTTGACGAAATTATATCGAAAATTTGTATTTCCAAAACGAGTTCGGATAATACTCCAATGGCTAAGGTAATAGTGAATAGGGAATAAGTCAGGAAACAAAACCGCAGGCGGTTTTGTTGTGATTATATTAAAGACAAGGATAAAACCAATGAAAAAACAAGGGCTCACCCCAATGATGCAGCAATATCTGCAAATAAAAGAAGAATATAACGATTGCATACTCTTTTTCCGTCTGGGAGATTTTTATGAGATGTTTTTTGAAGATGCGCAGGTTGCATCGGAAATTCTCGAAATCACCTTAACCGGAAAAGACTGTGGTCTTCAAGAAAGAGCGCCGATGTGCGGTGTTCCATATCATAGCGCACAAGGATATATTGCAAAGCTTATTAAAAATGGAAAAAAGGTTGCAATATGTGAGCAGGTGGAAGACCCGAAGGAAGCAAAGGGCATTGTTAAAAGGGATGTTATAAGAGTTGTTACTCCCGGAACTGCCAATATCGACCTTCCCACCCCTGAGGCAGATAATAATTTTCTTGCAAGCATATACTATCGTGACCATTATTATGCGGTTACCTTTGCCGATGTTTCAACGGGCGAGGTCTATGTTGTTGACGGTAAATATGACTATGTGGAAAACACTCTCGTTGACGCCATTTCCACCTTCCGCCCCTCAGAAATCCTTCTTAATCAGAGCGGAAGAATGATTTGCAGGGATATTGTAGATATGAGAAAGCGATATGAGTTTTTCGACAGCGTCATTCAGGATGAATACTATGAATATGAGCCCAGCGTTGAAGCAATAAAAAATCAGTTCCGCGGGAAAAATCTCGATAGCCTTGGCATAGCCGACAGGGAGCATATAATCCGCTCGGCAGGTTCGCTTTTTATCTATCTTGCAAAAACCCAAAAGCGTGACCTTTCCCATCTCAACAGTTTGAAAATATATGAAACCAGCAGCTTTTTAAGCCTTGACATAAGCTCAAGAAGAAATCTTGAAATAACAGAAACCATGCGTGAAAAAACAAAACGAGGCTCACTTTTGGGTGTTCTTGATAAAACCAAAACCGCCATGGGCGCAAGAAGGTTAAAATCCTGGCTGGACCGTCCGCTTATTGATGAGAATAAAATAGCACTCAGATTGGATGCTGTGGAGGAGCTTGTTAATAATGCTGATGCAAGAGAGGATTTAACAGAAAGCCTTAAAAAGGTGTATGACATAGAGAGAATCATTTCAAGAGTGGTGTATGGTTCGTGCAACGCAAGAGATTTTCTTTCCTTAAAGCAAAGCCTTGATAAATTTCCGCAGATTCGCACAAGCCTGGGTAATATGAATTCTGTATTTTTAAGAGAAATCCATGACGGAATAGACACCCTGCAGGATTTATATCTTTTAATAGAGTGTGCCATAAAAGAGGATGCCCCCATAACAGTTAAAGAAGGCGGCATCATAAAGGAAGGCTTCGATAAGGAATTAGACCGCATAAAAGATATTCTAAACAACAGCACCCACTATATGGCAAATATAGAAGCCGATGAAAGAGAAAGAACAGGAATCAAAAACCTTAAAATAAAATACAACAAGGTTTTCGGCTATTATATAGAGGTTTCAAATTCAAACATAGACAAGGTTCCTGATGATTATATCCGCAAGCAGACTCTTGTTAATGGTGAAAGATACATTACAAAAGAGCTTAAAGACCTGGAAAACACAGTACTCAGCGCCCGCGAAAGGGTAAATAGCCTAGAATATGAAAATTTCCTCGGGGTTAAAGCGGAAATTATGAGAAGGCTCGAACCCCTCCAGAAAAGCGCCAAGCTTATATCTGTGGCAGATGCACTTTGCTCCCTGGCAAATGTGGCATATGCAAATTCCTACGTTAAACCAATTGTCAATTCAGGAAATATAATTAACATAAAAGATGGCAGACATCCGATAGTTGAAAAAGGGCTAAAAGACAGTCTCTTTGTTCCCAACGATACCTATCTCAACACCGACGACAGCCGTTTTTCAATAATAACCGGCCCCAATATGGCAGGTAAGTCAACCTATATGCGCCAGACAGCAATCATTGTTCTTATGGCGCAAATAGGCTCATTTGTTCCGGCTTCATTTTGTGAGGTGGGAATAGTTGATGCAGTTTTTACAAGGGTTGGCGCATCAGACGATTTGGCATCAGGTCAGAGCACATTTATGGTGGAAATGAATGAAGTAAGCCATATTCTTAAAAATGCCACCGAAAAAAGCCTTATAATCTTAGATGAAATAGGCAGAGGCACCTCAACCTATGATGGACTTTCAATAGCCTGGGCTGTGGCAGAATATATATCCGACAAGGAAAAAATAGGAGCCAAAACCCTCTTTGCCACCCACTACCACGAGCTGACAGACCTCGAAAACACCAC
>JAFSBJ010000035.1 GCA_017437345.1 Clostridia bacterium
ACCCACTACCACGAGCTGACAGACCTCGAAAACACCACAGAAGGTATAAAAAACTATTCTGTGGCAGTTAAAAAACGGGGCGATGATATAACATTTTTAAGAAAGATAGTAAGAGGCGGCACTGACGACAGCTTCGGCATTGAGGTTGCAAAGCTTGCCGGTGTTCCCGATGAGGTTATAAGCCGGGCAAAAGAAATTCTTGCATCAATAGACAGCGGTGAAAAGCCCGAAATAAATCCTTCCTCTGCAGGCAGTGAATCAAATGAAATCAGCAGCAAGGCAGACGAAATTGCAGCCTTTATTAAAAACCTTGATGTAACCTGCTTGACTCCCATAGAAGCTCTTAATGAGCTATACAGGTTAAACAAAATAGCAAATGAGGAATAATAAATGAAAATAAATGTTCTTCCGCAATCAATAGCCAATATGATAGCCGCAGGAGAGGTCGTTGAAAGACCTGCATCTGTGGTTAAAGAGCTTGCGGAAAACAGCGTTGACGCCGGAGCAAAATCAATCACAGTTGAAATTAAAAAAGGCGGAATGAGCTATATCCGCATAAGCGACGATGGCTGCGGAATAGCACCCGATGAGGTTGCCACAGCCTTTAAGCGCCACGCCACAAGCAAAATAAAAACCGAAGAGGATTTAAATGCTATCTATACTCTGGGCTTTCGCGGTGAAGCTCTGGCAAGCATTGCCGCTGTTGCAAAGATAGATATTTTCACCAAAACAAAGGAAAATGAATTCGGTTATTCACTTTCCCTTGAAGGCGGAGAAATTATTGAAGAAGATGAAGCAGGCTGCCCTGATGGCACAACTATAATAGTCAGGGATTTGTTTTTCAACACCCCTGCAAGAATGAAATTCTTAAAAAACGATGCCACAGAAACAAGCTATGTCACCGACAGTGTAAATAAGCTTATTTTAAGCCACCCCGAGGTTGCAGTTAAGCTTATTGTAAATGGAAAGGTGAGTGTGGCTTCATCAGGTGACGGAAATCTTATGAGCGCTGTGAGGGCAGTTTTCGGAAGAGACTATATTTCTCATTTAACTCCCCTTGATTTTGAAGAAGGCGGCATAAAGGTAACAGGGTGTGTGGGTTCAAATGCTCTGGCAAGAAAAGACCGTCGTCAGCAGGTGTTCTTCATAAACGGACGCTATGTGAAAAGCAAAATAATTTCTGCCTCTCTTTCCGAAGCTTATCAGAATGTTATGATGGTTGGAAAATATCCTGTGGCAGTTATATACATCACCCTTTCGGGAAATTTTGTTGATGTTAATGTTCATCCCACAAAAACAGAGGTTCGTTTTTCAGACGACAAAAAAATATACAATGCAGTTTTCTGGGCAGTTAAAAATTCTCTTTCTGCCAAAAAATATGTTCCCGAAATAGACCTTGCAAAAAAGAAGGAATATGAGGAAGCGTTAAAGGTAAGAAAAGATATTTCAAAAGAAAAAAACAGCGCTGTTCAGATGGATATAAATCTTCTTAAAGACACCTATACCCAAAATCTTGGTAGAGAGATTTCCAAGGCAAACAGCGAAGATGGAAAAACATCATCTGCGAATGTACCTAAGAAAACAGAAGAAAAAATAACACAGGAAATAAACAGCCATATTGAAAATAAAAGCTTCTTTTCAATAGATGAGCTTTCATGCTTAAAACAAGACCCGCCTAAGCCTTGTCCGGATGATGAAAAACAAGCAGATATTTCAGTTTTTAAAGAAGAAACAACAGAGCATCATGGATTTAAGCCCGAAAAAAGCGAAGCTTCACCTTTGCCGGATGAAGTTAAACCCCATAATGAACAGACAAAAATTGACATTAGTATTTTCCAAGATGCTCCCAAAGCCACCAATGATTTTGCTCGCGTAGCTCCAAAGCCGGCAAAGCCGATTTTAAGGGCGAATATAGATTTTAAAATAGTAGGTCAGATTTTCGACACCTACATCATAGTTCAGAAAGATAATGAAATGCTTATCATCGACCAGCACGCCGCCCACGAACGACTCTATTTTGAGGAGCTTGTGGAGGAATATCGAAAAAAAACCATTGAATCTCAGCTTTTAATGGTGCCTGTTACGGTTGATTTTGATGCAGTTAAATTTAATCTTGCCATGGAGAATATAAATCTCTTATCATCTCTTGGTTTTGAATGTGAGGAGTTTGGGGCAAGCAGTCTGATTGTGCGCTCCGTTCCCTTTGCAATGCCTGAGGATGAAATAAAAGACAGTATTTGCGAAATTATGGCTTTAATAGAAAAAGGCACAAACGATATTAAAAAGAGCTATATGGAAGATGTTCTTCACACCATGGCATGCAAAAGAGCCATAAAGGGAGGTACACATCTTGGCACAAAGGAAATGGAAAGTCTTTGCGAAAAGGTTTTTGCCTTTGATTCTATCAACACCTGCCCCCATGGCAGACCGATAATGACATCAATGACAAAATATGAACTTGAAAAGAATTTTAAAAGGATTGTGTGATTTTTCATATGAATCTTAAAAACAAAGTTATTGCTATTGTGGGTCCCACGGGAGTTGGCAAAACAGAAACCTCTTTGAGACTGGCAAAGCTAACCAACAGCGAAATAATTTCCTGCGATTCGATGCAGATTTATAAAGGCATGGATATTGGCACAGCAAAGGCCACAGCCGATGAAATGAAAAGCGTGCCTCATCATCTTATAGATATTAAAGAGCCTTATGAGGCCTACAGCGTTTGTGAATATGTTAAGGATGCAAAAAAATGTCTTGAAGATATTTTTTTAAGGGGCAAAAATGTTATGCTTGTGGGCGGAACGGGGCTTTATGTTGATTCCTTTATTAAAGATACTGACTACACCGAAACCGCATCTGACGACACTATAAGAAAAGAATTGTCTTTATATGCTTTGGAAAACGGGAACCAGGCTCTTCATCAGCTCCTTTTTGAAATTGATCCCGAAAGTGCGGAGGCAATTCACCCCAATAATGTTAAAAGAGTTATAAGAGCTATAGAATATTTTAGATTAAGCGGAGAAAAAATATCCGACCACAATAAAAAAACAGCTCTTAGTGTTTCACCCTATGATTATGTGTATATAGGGCTTACCAGAAACAGAGACGAGCTTTATGAAAGAATAGATAAAAGAGTGGATATTATGATTAAGTCCGGGCTCATGGATGAGGTGTTTTCCCTATGGAAAAAAGGATGCACCCGTGATATGACATCTATGCAGGCTCTTGGCTATAAGGAGCTTATTCATTATATTGAAGGAAGATGCACCCTTAATGAGGCAATTCGTATTCTCAAAAGAGATTCCCGCCACTATGCAAAAAGGCAGCTTACCTGGTTTGGCAGAAACAAAAATATAAAATGGATAAACTTAAGCGAAATAAAATCAGCAGATGAAGCTGTCAAACTAGCCTGCAGATATATAGAAAACAAGGAAACGGAGGAATAGGAAGTGAAAAAAACAGTATGGTCCCTTATTGCACTTAGCGTTGCAGTATTTGTTATATTTAATTTAATCAATCTTTTCACCTCTGAAGAAACCTCTGTTATAGCTGAACTCGACACCATGGAAAAAAGCTATAAGCTGGAAGGAATTATTATCCGCAGCGAAAATCAGATTACAGCTTCCACCAAAGACGGAGGAATTCTGGATGTGGCTGTCAGCGAAAATGAAATGGTGAGAAAAGGAAAGCTTGTTGCCACCTATTTTGATTCAAATATAGATGATGAAACCAAAAGCGAGCTTTCAAGAATAAATCAGAAAATTTCCGAGCTAAGTAATGCCACCGACGATACCATAGCCGAAGAAATGAGCAAAAAGGAAATTGAGGAAGAAATTGACAGGAAGATAGAGGAAATTTCCTTTGCTTCCTCCGACAGAAATATGGCTGTTATATCTTCCCTTAAAAACGAGGTAAATGAGCTTGTTGTTCGTAAAAACAACGAAGATGAAGAACCAATCACGGTAACTGAACGCTTAGAGGCACTCTATCTTGAAAAGGCAGGTATCGAAAGAAGATATTCCGGCGCCAAATATGAAATCATAGCTCCGGAGCATGGTGTTTTCTCCACAAGGATAGATGGCTATGAGGATATAATAACTCCCTCCATTGCCTACAGCATAACATATTCCGACTATGAAAATGCCAAGGAAAAAAATATCACAGCCGACGACATCAGAAAAAAGGGTGTTTTATGTAAAATCGTTGATAATTCCATTTGGTATGTATCCCTTGTATGCGAAGAAGAGGTTGCAAAGAGCTTTTCTGTTGGAGAAAGGGTGTCGCTTCGTTTTGACGGTGAGAGCGGAGAGGCAAGGGGAACTGTGGAATACATTTCCAAAGAGCAGTCGGGAAAATATATGATAACAGTTTCATCTTCATCATATGCTTCATCCCCGATGTCCAATCGTTTTGTAAGGCTCACGGCTGTAAAGGAAAGCCACAGAGGGCTTAAAATCCCCCTTAATGCCATAAGGGTAAAAGACGGAAAGTCGGGGGTTTATGTTAAAACAGAGAACACTGTAAGATATAAAGAAATTGAAATACTATGCAAGGATGAAAAATATGCAATAGTAAAATTTGACAACACCCGCGCCGGCGCTCTTCTTCTTTATGATGAGGTAATTGTAGGTTAAGGAGCAGAATATGAGCATAAAGAAAAATCTTGAAATTATAAAAAATAATATAGATGCTGCCTGTAAAAAATCCGGCAGAGATACAGATAGCGTGAGAATAGTTGCTGTAACCAAAACCCGCACCCCGGAAGAAATAAATGAGGTTATATCCCTGGGTATTTTGGATATTGGTGAAAATCGTGTTCAGGAGCTTATGGAAAAATATGACAAGGTTAAAGGGGATGTAAGATGGCATATAATTGGCAGGCTTCAATCCAATAAGGTTAAATATATTGCCGATAAGGTCTATATGATTCATTCGGTGGATTCTTTGAAGCTGGCGCAGGAAATAAACAAAAGATGCGAAAAAATCGGCAAGGTGATGAATGTGCTGATTGAGGTAAATTCCGGCGAAGAAAATAAAGGAGGAGTAAAATATGACGAGCTGGATAGCTTTGTAAGAGAAATATCTGCCTATAAAAACATCTGCATAAAGGGTCTTATGACTATGGCACCTCTTGGCGCCGATGAACCCACCTTAAAAAAAGTTTTTTCAAATTTATATAATTTGTCAGTTGACATAGCTAAGAAAAAATATGATAATGTTTTTATGGAGGAGCTTTCAATGGGAATGAGCTCCGACTATATGGTTGCAATTGAAGAAGGTGCCACCATAATAAGACCCGGAAGGTCACTTTTTAATTAGAATACAATTAGAATATATAGAATGAAATAGAGAAAGGGGATAATAAAATGTCAAAATTAATGGATTGGGTAAAATCATCAATGGGAATGGAAGGCGATGAATACGCCGAGGACCAGCAGCTGGAAGAAAGCTATGAGGAGGAAACACCAAAGTTTCAGCAAAGCTCCTATCAGCCCCGTCGCCGCACAATTTCTGAAGATACTGTAAGCTCTGTGCCCAGAAGAAGCAAGGTGGTTAATATCAACACCACAGCGCAGCTTAAAGTTTTTGTTGTTCAGCCGCTCAACTATAATGACGCCTGCGAAATTGCAGAGCATCTCAAAGCCAAAAAGCCCGTTGTTGTAAATCTTGAAAAGCTCGACAAAACAACTGCCGCAAGAATATTCGATTTTTTAAGCGGAGCAGTTTTTGCTCTTGACGGAAGCATGCAGAAGGTATCAAATGGTATTCTTTTAGTTGTTCCCAACACAATGGGAATAATGGGAGATTTCAGCGATGACCTTAAAACTCAGGGACTTTTTGACATTTTTTAAGAGATGATAAATAAAGATAAAATTATTTTTCCTAGTGATGATGATGAAATAAAGCTTGTTATTTCAAAAGCCTGCGACCTCTATACAAAGGCTGAAAGAAGCACTAAGGCTTTCTATACCAAGTTTTTATCGCCCCTTGAAGCATCGGTTATTATGGGAAGATTTCCAAAAAATGAACTTAGCCTGAAGCTTTTTGGCGGATATGACGAAGCTGAAAGACAGATATGCTCTTTCTATACCTATGAAGATGATATAGATTTCCCCATTGCTGCCCTGAGACTTAAAATAAAAAGCAAAACAGCAAAGCTTTCCCACAGAGACTACCTTGGCTCTCTTCTTTCAATGGGAATAAAAAGAGAGGTTATAGGGGATATAGTTGTAGTGGATGAAGGGGCAACAGTTTTTTGCTTAGAAGAAATCGCCGACTACATAGCCGACAACCTTCCAAAGATTGGCGGAGCAGGAGTGGATATTGAAAGGATAGAATCTCTTGAAGAAATAGGCATAGAGCGGCAGTTTCAAAAGCTTTCTTCAACGGTTTCATCTTTAAGAGGTGATGCTGTTGTGGCATCGGCATTAAATCTTGCAAGGTCAAAGGCAAGCGAGCTTATAGAAAGAGGTCTTGTAACCCTTAACTACGAACAGCTCAAATCCACAAGCGCCCAGATAAAAAGTGGTGATGTGCTTTCGGCAAGAGGATATGGAAAGTTTAAAATCGTAACCGACGGACACTTAACGAAAAAAGGCAGAATTCATATTGATATATATAAATATGTTTAAAAAAAGTATGTCTAAATTATAAAAAAAGGATGATGCACAAATGATGACCCCACTGGATATTCAGACAAAGGTTTTTTCAAAAGCAGCTCTTGGCTATAAAAAGGAAGAAGTAGATGCATTTATGGAGGAGCTTCTTGGTAATTATGAAGAGCTTTATAAGTCTTATAACGAAACCAAGGAAAAGCTTAAATCCATATCAAAAACTCTTGAAAGCTATAAGGGCATGGAAGAAACAATGAAAAACACTCTCATCGTGGCTCAGCAATCGGCAGAGCAGCTCACAAAAGCTGCCCGGACAGAAGCTGAAGCAATCCTTGGTGAAGCAAATCAGAAATCTCAGGAAATCGTTTCAAAGGCAACTCAGAAAATTACAGATACAAATGCACAGTATGAGCTTCTGAAAAAAGAAATGAGAAGCTTTATGCTTAAAACCAAAGCGGAATTTGAGGTTCAGATTAAGAATCTTGAAAAGGCCCAGGGAGAAATTGAAGAAGGCTGATATTATTATATCAATTTTTGAAAATTGCATATAATATAATATCTTCCGAAAAGTATTCTTTGTTGCACTGTAGTTGACAAAATAAAGTTTATATGCTACAACATGAGTGAAGAGTAGGTGTGAGGATAACACCTTTATAAAGAAATCCCGACGGAAGATATGCCCTTGTACTTTGGTACAGGGGCTTTGTTTTTTAACTCAGAGTGAGATTGAAGAATGTAAATATGTCGAATGTTGTCGAAAACAAAAAGCCTCCCCTGTGTAAGGGGAGGTGGGTTTGCGAAGCAAACTCGGAGGGGTTGTAAATGGATAGAAAACATAATAGTAAAATAGTTCCGTTTGCAAAGGAACTCAGAAAAAATATGACTAAAGAAGAACGACATTTGTGGTATGACTTCTTGAGAGAATATCCAGTGAAATTCACAAGGCAAAAAGTGTTAGGCAAATACATAGCAGATTTTTATTGTGCAAGGGCAAATATTGTTATTGAATTGGATGGCTCTCAGCACTACGAAGATGATGGACTTTCCAATGATGAAAAAAGAACTGCTTA
>JAFSBJ010000036.1 GCA_017437345.1 Clostridia bacterium
ACAGAGCCTTCCCAAGGGAAGAACTAACAAATCTGCTTATATCAAATGGCTGTCGGAGCGTCGAATGGAAATTCCCCGAAAAAACCGGATTTTATCAGCCAATTGTAATAGCAAAAAAATAAAAGCTTTAAAAAATTGCATACTTGTAATATAATTATTTATTAAATGGAGATTATATTAAAATGATTTATCTTATTTCATTTCTTGAAGGCATAATAACCTTCATCTCACCGTGTATGCTCCCGCTGCTTCCGGTTTACATCTCATATTTTGCATATGAAGATGATGAAAACACAAATAAAACTCTGATAAATGCCATAGGCTTTGTAATCGGTTTTTCTCTTGTTTTTATCAGCTTAGGAGCATTTGCCGGAATTCTTGGTGGCTTCTTGCAAAAATATCAGATGTTTGTCAACATAATAACTGGTCTTGTTGTAGTATTCTTTGGTCTTAATTATATTGGTGTATTCAGGCTTAATATATTTCGTGGCATAAATAACCCCCTTGCAGGAAGAAAGCCCGGCTTTTTCCCGGCAATATTATTCGGTGCAGTGTTTTCTGTTGGCTGGACTCCCTGCGTGGGAACCTTTCTTGGCACAGCGCTGATGCTTGCATCTCAGCAGGGGAGTGCTACGAAGGGGATAATTATGCTTTTAGTATATTCTGCAGGTCTTGGCATACCATTTATCATAAGTGCAATTCTCATTGACAAATTAAAAGCTGCATTTGGTTTTATAAAAAAACACTACGCAGTTATAAATCTTTTCTGTGGTGTGTTGCTGATTATAGTGGGCATACTTATGATGACAGGCCTCATCGGAAAGTATCTGGCGTTTATCGGATAGGAGATATTATGAATAAGAAATTTAAATGGTTAATAGCTCTGCTTATTCTTGCTCTGTTAATTGCAGGAGCCTCAGTTTTATATACTCAGCTTGAAGAAGAATATATGCCCGACAGATTGTCTGATGATGCAAATACCAATCAGGATACAGTCTCACAACAGGAAACATATATCAAAGCTCCTGATTTCACCGTGGTCGATAGTTTATCAGAAAAAGTAAAGCTATCTGATATGCGTGGAAAACCTGTTGTTGTAAATTTCTGGGCAAGTTGGTGTCCGCCATGCAAAGCAGAAATGCCTGATTTTGAAAAATTATATAAAACCTATGGTGATGATATTACCATTATGATGGTTAATATGACAGACGGATATCAGGAAACCTATGAAAAAGCAGAAGCACATATAAAAGAAAATAACTATACCTTCCCGGTGTATTATGATATTGACTATTCTGCTGCAACAGCATATCGCGTAACCTCCCTTCCTGCCACATATTTTATTGATGCGCAGGGGAATCTTGTAACCCATGCAAAAGGCATGATAGATTATGAAACCCTCAAAAAGGGAATCGGAATGATTGTCCCTAAATAAGCATAGAAAAAAATGGTGCATCAATGCACCATTTTTTCTATGCTTATTGTTTTTCTTCTCTCAATCTGTTTATTTTGTCTAAACATCTTATCGCTTCTCCAACATTTTTAACAGGGATAAGCTTCATCTTTGTTTTCTTTTCAATATTCTCCATATTTGAATAGGGGATAAGACAGTAGTCAAAGCCCATCTTTTCAGCTTCGGCGATTCTTTGCTCACAAAAGCTTATGGCTCTTATTTCGCTTGTCAATCCAACCTCACCAAGAATAAGAGTTTTTGAATCAATGATAAAATTTTTAAAATTGGATGCCACAGCTATTATAACTGCCAGGTCAGTTGCCGTGTCGGAAATCTTAATTCCTCCAACAACATTCAGATATATATCCTGATTTTGTAATTGATACCCAAGCTGCTTTTCCAGAATGGCACAAAGCAGAACCGCTCTCGAATAATCCATTCCCGTTGCCATTCTTCGGGAATTACCAAATCCGCTTGGTGAGCAAAGTGCCTGAACCTCAGCCAGAACAGGCCTTGTTCCTTCCAATGTGCAAACAACTGTCGAGCCCGAAACCTTTTCCGGCCTTCCTTTAAGAAGCATTTCAGAAGGGTTTTTAACCTCCGTTAGTCCTGCATCCCTCATCTCGAAAACGCCTATTTCATTGGTTGAGCCAAATCTGTTTTTAACAGTTCTCAGTATGCGATAGCTCTGGGTTCTCTGTCCTTCAAAATAAAGTACACAATCCACCATATGTTCAAGCATCCTCGGCCCTGCAATATTACCGTCCTTTGTCACATGACCAACAATAAACACAGCAATCGAATTTTCTTTTGCAAATCTCATTAGATAGTGGGTAACTTCTCTCACCTGGGTAATGCTCCCCGGAGCAGAGGCAATGTCAGCTTTGAAAATGGTCTGAATGGAATCTATTATCATCACATCAGGCTTTTCGTTTGCAGCAGTTAAAAGTATCGTGTCAAGGTCAGTCTGTGCAAAAACAAGCAGTCCGTCGGAGTCAGCTCCGAGTCTTTCTGCTCTTATTTTTATCTGTTCTCCCGACTCCTCACCTGAAACATAAAGCACTTTTCCATTTTTTGCAACTCTGTCTGAAATCTGAAGCAA
>JAFSBJ010000037.1 GCA_017437345.1 Clostridia bacterium
ACGAATAATATTTGTTACTTACTCAATAATTTTCTGAAATGTTCTGCATACGAGAATATTATTTTTTGTTGGGTGATGCATGAGCAGAGTATTATCGACTCCATACTTGAGAAGCTGGATACACAGAACTGTGAGGTGAAATGCGTCTCTCTGATAGCCGATGAAAATACTCTGCGTGAAAGATTGTCCGCGGATGTAGAAAAAGGTATTCGTTCTGAAGATGTAATTGAGAGAAGCATAGCAAGAATACCTATGTATCAAGCATTGGGTACTATTAAAATTGATACCAAAGGAAAAGCTGTGGCTGTGATTGCCAATGAGATAAAGAGGTTGTAATACTGATAAATTCCAATTTGTTGAACTAAACAGCACATATATTCTAAAAGGAGCAAGGTTGAAATACACCTTGCTCCCTCTCATTTTCTATTATGTATTCATAAAAAGGTCATTTATGCATACCAATACCTATCTAATACAGAGACTTATTAAAAACAATACTATATTATATTGTATTGATAGCTGACATAATTTTTTTGAAATTCATAATTTCTGCTCTTTTGCATATAACAAACCAGTCTGCTATAGTCCACATACCAAGAAATCCCAGAGTAAGAAGTTTTAGAAACCCAAGATAAATATCCCCTACCATAAATCTGTCAACTCCCAGACTGCCAAGATAGATAGATGACATAAGGATAAAATCAGGATTTATAAATTCAATATCCGATATAGTCTCAAGTTTTTCCTCGTCTAATTCACTAAGCAAATTTCTTATATACTCAATTTCGTCTTACGGAAAATAAAACTGTTTCTATGTGATAAATATATCAACTTTTTGCCGATTCATTTTCACTACCTCACATTTTGACATTTACAAAATGTCATATCGTGAATTGTATCATGTTAATATATTTTTTGTCAAGCACTAAATGTCAAAAAGAGGTATTTTATATGTTTAAAAATAAAGCTCATGACGGAAAGAATAATATCTGCGGGCAAAAAATTTATATTCTCCGCAGAAACCGTATTCCAAAAATGTCTCAGAGAATTCTTGCGGAACAATTGCAAATAAGGGGCATTGATGTTGACAAAAACGCTATTCAGAGAATTGAAAGCGGCGAAAGATTTGTTACGGATATAGAGCTGAAAGTTCTTGCAGAAATTTTTGGCGTGAGCTGCGATAAACTTTTAAATTAAAAGAGTAAAAATTAAAAAAGATTTTCAATCATCACCCCCCTGGTCTCAGCTTCGCTTCGGTCGGCGGTAACCGCTTGCCACCGGCAAGCACCGCCCCCACTCTTGGGGGCAGAAAGGAAATCTTTTTTGAAATATGCAAAATTACGCACGACTGCGCGTAATTTCCTATATTATAACAAAAGGCAATATAAAAAATTTCGTAAAAATACGATATTTTTTATATTGCCTTTTGTGTTTCGAAATTTTTAAAAATTCTTGTATTATTCTCCCTCAAAAAGCGGAGTTGAAAAATATCTTTCAGCAGTATCGGGAAGAACTGTTACCACACATTTTCCCTTTCCAAGCTTTTTGGCAAGGCGTTTTGCAGCGGCAACATTTGTGCCGCTGGAAATTCCACACATTATTCCCTCAAGCCTTGTGAGCTGGCGGGAGGTTTCAAGAGCTTCTTCGTCGGTTACTATGCAGACCTCATCATATATATTGCAATCAAGAACATCAGGCACAACCCCGTCGCCTATTCCCATCTGCACATGGGTTCCTATTGAACCTCCGGAAAGAATTGCCGCATTTTCCGGCTCAACTGCCCAGATTATTGTTTCGGGGTTGGCATTTTTCAATATCTTTCCTATGCCGGTTATGGTGCCGCCGGTTCCTATTCCGGAGCAGAACCCGTCTATTTTTCTGCCTATGTCATTTAAAATTTCTATGCCTGTGTGCTTAACATGAGCCTCGGGGTTTGCTTCGTTTTCAAACTGCTGAGGAACAAACACATCTGGATTTTCTTTTTTTAATCTTTCGGCAACTGCCACACACTCTTCAATTGCTTCGCCTATGTTGCCATCGTCATGGACTAAGATTACCTCTGCTCCATAGTGATGCACAAGCTTTCTTCTTTCTTCGCTGACAGAATCGGGCATAATGATTTTTGCCTTGTAGCCCTTAACTGCTGCCACAAGAGCCAGGCCTATTCCCTGATTGCCGCTTGTGGGTTCAACGATTATGGTATCTTTATTTAAAAGACCATTTGCCTCAGCCTGAAGAATCATATTGTATGCAGTTCTTGTTTTAACAGAGCCTCCCACATTGAGCCCTTCATATTTAACATAAATATCAGCACTATTGTCATCGGTCATTCTGTTTAATTTTATAAGGGGTGTGCCCCCTATTGCTTCTAATATATTGTTATATGCCATAAGGATTATATTCCTCCCAAAAATTGCTACATTATATTATATATTATAACTTATAAAAATGCAACAAAAATAAACTTTTGCTATGTGATATTTAACATATTGAAGGATCCAAGGTTGACATTTTATCATTAGTTTTATAAAATATACATATTGGAGGTGATGGCATGGACAGTATAAAAAGAATAGCCGCAATAAATGATTTATCGGGCGCAAGCAGATGCTCTCTGACTGTTGCTCTGCCTGTTATTTCAGCCCTTGGTATTCAGTGCTGTGTTATGCCAACTGCCATACTCTCAAATCACACAGGCTTTGAAAGCTTCTATTTTGAGGACTATACAAGGGGTATGGATAATTTTTCAAAGCAGTGGGAAAAGCTGAATTTAAAATTTGACTGCATATACAGCGGATTTCTTGGCTCCCACAAACAGATTGAAGCAGTTCTCAGGTTTATTGATAAATTTAAAACCCCCTTAACAAAAATCATTGTTGACCCGGTTATGGGAGATAACGGAGAGATTTATTCAACCTATTCAAGGCAGATGTGTGATGATATGAAGCTTTTGGTTTCAAAGGCAGATATTGTTACACCAAATATAACCGAGGCCTGCGTTCTTTCGGAAGAAAGCTACAGCGGAGAAACCCTCCCGGAGGAAAAGCTTTTTGAAATGGCAGAAAAAATAACAAAGCTTGGTGCAAAAAGTGTTATCATAACAGGACACCGTTCAAAATCACAGGTGGCAAATTTTGTTTATTTTGATGGAATATGCAAAAGCATCCAAACTCCTGTGGTGCCAAAGTATTTTTCGGGAACAGGTGATGTGTTTGCTTCGCTTATTGCAGGGCTTTCAGCTTTGGGATTTGATGTGTTTGAGGCAACAAAATTTGCCGCAGACTTTGTCCACAGGGCAACCTCAATGTCATATGCTTTAGGCCTTGAAATCAACGACGGAATCTGCTTTGAAAAACTACTGGGTGACTTAACCTCTTTGAAAGGAGAACTTTAAATGACTATTTTCTATGAGCTCTACGGAGCGTTATATGTTAACATAACCAACAAATGCCCCTGCAGCTGTGTTTTTTGCATAAGAGACCACAGCGATGTTATTAAGGATTCAGACCCTTTATGGTTTGAAGGTGATGAACCGACTATGGAAGAAATCAAAAAGGATTTTGAAAGATTTGATATTAATAAATATTCCGAAATAGTTTTCTGCGGCTATGGCGAACCCACAGAAAGAATGGATATACTTATAGAGACTGCAAAATTTTTAAGAAAAAAAACAGATAAAAAAATAAGGCTCAATACCAACGGACTTTCAGACCTTATCTTAGAAAGAAAAAATACCGCCTATGAATTAAAAGGTCTTATCGACACAGTTTCCATAAGCCTTAATGCCCCCGATGCAAAAAGATTTTGTGAAATAACAAATTCCTGCTTCGGCGAAAAATCCTTTGATGCACTTTTGGATTTTGCAAGAGATGCCAAAAGCTGCATAGACAAAGTTGTGTTTACCCTTGTTGATGTTATATCAAAGGAAGAAATTGAAAAATGCCAAAAAATAGCTGATGAAATGGGAATAGAGCTTAGAGTAAGGGAATATATAGACACATATTAATAAAAATAGGGATTGTAAAAAAACAATAGTTTTTACAGTCCCTATTTTATTGCGACACATAAGGTTTAGATGCAGCTTATTTTTAAAGAAAGTTCGTATCAAGTCATACTGAAAAATTACTTGGTTTTTTCTACTATTCCATTTGACTCCAAAAAATCAATAAGTTTTTCAAGATAAACCAATCGTTCATGATTTATAGGCGGATTTTCCATATACCCGAAATCTCCTCCAACACTTTCATAACTTTCTTCGCAATAGCACATATGCAAAAGATATCCCCATTCCAATTCAGCGCTACCTTCATTTAATAGCTTTTCAAATGTTTCAATCGGCTCATTTTCAAACATCATCATTATTAAATCATGTTCTTTCATTTATAAATTTCTCCTTTCAACAACATTCGACATACTTCTCCATATTGCGGCACATAAGGTTTAGATGCAAACCTTTCAAGGCTCCCTTGAGGCTCCCTTGTGTAAAGGGAGCTGTCAGCGAAGCTGACTGAGGGATTGTTTCACTACATTATCTATACACATACAAACTCCATCAAAGTTTTTCAAAATATCAAGATTTGATATTCGGATAACTTTTATCCCATATTGTTCTAAATAAGCAGTTCTTTTTTCATCA
>JAFSBJ010000002.1 GCA_017437345.1 Clostridia bacterium
AGGTCCAAAAAAAGCAGAACTCTTTAATAAGCTTGGGATATATACTGTTCTTGATCTTTTATATTATCTTCCGAGAAAATATGAAGACAGAAGAACTATAAAAAAGGTATCTCAATGCTATAATGGCGAAGTATGCTGTATAAAAATAATCCCAACAAGGCAAATCATCGAAAAAAGACTTAAAGCAAAGCTTTCGCTGTTTATTCTTTATGCTCACGATGGAGAAGAAGCCATAACTATAAAATGGTTTTCTGCCCCCTTTGCCAGACCAAAACTAAAATCCCGCACGGAGTATATAGTGTATGGCAGAATGACGGAAAATAAAGGCGGGAAAGAGTTTGAATTAAGATGCATAGAGCCTGCAAATGAAATGAAATACACAGGCACAATCATTCCGATTTATCCATCAACAAACGGAATTAATTCAAAAACCATATCTGAAGCTGTAAAAACTGCATATCTTTCATCCCCAAGGCTTCTTGAATGTTTTCCTGAAAATATTGTTGAGGAATATATGCTTTCTGAAATAAATTCTGCAATATATAATCTTCATAATCCTTATGACTTTGCTTCTCTTGAAACATCAAGACGAAGACTTGCTTTTGAAGAGCTTTTCGTTTTGCAGCTTGCTTTATTCCGTCTTAAAAATATCCGAAAAGAAAAGAAAGCTGATGTTATTTTTACAGCTGATAAAATAAGAGAGTTTGCATCTTTTCTTCCTTTTGAGCTCACAGAAGGTCAAAAAATGGCTATAAATGATATCTGCGCTGATTTAAAAAGCGGAAAAGCTATGAACAGGCTTATTCAGGGTGATGTTGGTTGCGGTAAAACTGCAGTTGCCTGTGCAGTTATATACGGGGTGTGTAAAAACGGATATCAGGCTGTCTTTATGGCTCCAACAGAAATTCTCGCTCAGCAGCACTATAAAAATCTTGACAAAATCTTTGATGGCAGACTAAGAATTGCCCTCTTGACTTCATCTGTAAAGAATAAATCTGCAATTATTGAAGGTATAAAAAACGGTGAGTATGATCTTGTAATCGGAACTCATGCTGTTCTTGAGGATAATGTCGTTTTTAATAATCTTATCCTGTCTATAACCGATGAACAGCATCGCTTTGGTGTTAACCAGAGAGCTATGCTTAATTCAAAGGGAGAAAATGTGCATGTTCTTGTTATGAGTGCAACGCCAATCCCCCGCACCTTGTCGCTTATTTTATATGGTGATGTGGATGTGTCTGTTATAAAATCAAAACCCTTTGGCAGACAAAAGATAGAAACATTTCATGTTAATTCTCAGGTTCGTCAAAGAGCCTATGGTTTTCTCAGAAAAGAAATAGAATCAGGCAAACAGGCTTATGTTGTTTGTCCTCTTGTTGAGGAATCTGAAAATTTTGATGCGGCATCCGTTAATGAAATTTATGAAGAAGTAACATCAAAGTTTTTAAATGGCTTAAGAGTAGCTGTTATTCACGGTAAAATGAAAGCAGCGGAAAAGGATAGAGTTATGTCTGATTTTAAATCTGGAAAAACAGATGTTCTTGTTTCCACAACGGTTATTGAGGTTGGGGTGGATGTTCCAAATGCAAGTGTTATGCTTATCGAAAATGCAGAGCGCTTTGGTCTTTCTCAGCTTCATCAGCTAAGAGGCAGAGTAGGGCGCGGAAGCGAAAAATCATATTGTATTCTTGTGTCCGACTGCAATAATGAAAACAGTGAAAAAAGAATGAAAATAATGACATCCACAGATGACGGTTTTGAAATTTCAGCTAAAGACCTTGAACTAAGAGGTAGCGGCGAATTTTTCGGCACAAGACAGCATGGATTGCCCGAACTGAAGGTTGCAAATCTGTTTTCAGACATTGACATTCTTAAAGAAGTTCAGAAAGCTGCGATTGACGCAATTGAAAAAGACCCCGGCCTTGATGATGATAAATGGGTGTTTATAAAGAGTAGAATCGATAATCTTTTTTCATCACTTGAAAATGATAATATCTTTAACTAATGCCTGTTATATTACAGTAATGTTAATATTTTTAAAAAAGCTTTGACTTTACAACATATTGTGGTATTATAAATAATAAAACTATATTTAGAGGTGTAGTATGTTTGACAAATTATCTTTTATAGAAGATCGTTTTGCCGAACTTGAGCATAAAATATCCGATCCTGCGGTTATCGCCGATCAGGAGGTTTGGCGCAAGCTTTGCAAATAACATTCTGATATAACTCCCATTGTTGAGAAAT
>JAFSBJ010000038.1 GCA_017437345.1 Clostridia bacterium
AGAAGAGATGATACATCAGGAAAAAGAGCAACCATATGAATTTCTTCTGATGTTTCAATTTCCATTCCCGGAATGACCGTCAGCGGAAGCTCCTTTGCAGCTTCTATCGCCGCTTTAGCATTTTCGCCGCAGTTATGGTCGGTTATGGCTATTGCATCAAGGCCTTTTAATGCCGACATATTGACGATGTTATTGGGCGTCATATCATTGTCTCCGCAGGGGGAAAGGCAGCTATGGATATGAAAATCATAATATACTTTCATATCAGCTTACCTATTTCAAGACACAATTCATAAACCGGACTTTCAGAACGGAGAAGACATATACTTTCTTCTTTTGCCTTATCTACAACGCTTTGGGGAATATTCATTCCCTGTGCTATTACAACACAAGCGCTCTCGGCAAGGGCTGCAATGCCCAGAATATTCATATTTGTCTGCACGGTTATCCAGATATTATTTTTCTCTACATTTGCCATTGCAAGGCTCAGAAGGTCGGTGGCATAGCAGCCTTCAATTTCGCAGTTCAGGCCGTTTCCGTCGCAGATAATCTCGAGATTTAATTTATCTTTTAAATTTTCTACAGTCATAGTTACTCCTCGCTTTGTGCTGAAAGCATTTCATTTGTGATACGGGCAATTCTTTGGCGAAATCTTATTATGCAGTCTGTTTCCTTTGCTTCGCCGCGAACGATGTCTTCTGCAAGTGCTCTGCAGGATGGAGCACCGCAGGAGCCACAATCGAGACCGGGAAGCTCGTCACTCAATTCTTCTATCCGGGAAAGCTTTTTCATTGCAACTGTCATATCGCTGTCTAAAAGATTGCGGGGGCGTGAATAAACAGGAACCTCCCACATAGGATTTATACCATCCATATCGGCTACCGCATCGGGGCCTTTTGCCGAGCGAGCTATGGTTTTGAGCCTTGTTTTTGCAACGAAATTATTTTCAACCGTTAAAGGACCGCCAACACAGCCGCCTGTGCAGGCAAGGGCTTCAACAAACTCAACATCTTTTAGCTTATCGTTTTCTATTTCTTCAAGAACATCTATTACATTGTGGATTCCATCTACTGCTATGTAGTTTTCAAGCTGGAGAGATACCACCTCTCCCCCGCTCTTTGCCCAGCACACTCCATTGAAGCCTGCCATTGAAAGAGGCTTTGATTCGTCTTTTTCTTTAAGGATAGCCAGTACCTTTTTATAAATATCCTTAAAGGAGAATACGCCATTTATAAGACTTTCAGGAAGACCTAATGGATACCTTGTGCAGGTTGCTTTTGCTGTGCAGGGAGATATAAAGAATACGCCTATTTCGTCTTCACTAAAACCTGTGTTTTCCACAGCAATTCTTCTGGCAAGCTTTGCTGCGAGATTCATGGGAGAAATAAGCGGAAGAACATTTACCAGAAGATCGGGATATTTTGTTGAGATAAGCTTTACTACTGCAGGGCAGGCTGAATTTATCACGGGATATTCCAATTCGCCCGATTTTAAAAGCTCTTTGGTTTTGGCTGTGATAAGCTGAGCCGCATAGGCAACCTCATAGATATCATCAAAACCAAGACGCAAAATTGCATTTAGAATCATATCTATGCTTACATCACCGCCAAACTGCCCGTAAAACGCAGGAGCAGGAAGAGCTATTTTATATTTATAGTCATTTAATAATTCAAGGCTGTCGGTTATTGCTTTTTTTGCATGATATGGGCAAACTCTTATACACTCACCGCAATCTATACATAAATCGGCTCTTATGGTTGCCTTATTATTTCTTACTCTGATTGCCTGGGTGGGACATTTTTTTATGCAATTGGTACAGCCTTTACATTTCGCTTCATCAAGGGTTACGGAATGAATGATGCTTGACACGCTATGTTCCTCCCTTATTATATAATTATTGTATATTTACTATCATTTCTATTGTGGTGCCTACACCAACCTCGGATGTGATTTTCATATAATCTGTGTATTTATCCATATTGGGAAGCCCCATACCGGCACCAAAGCCAAGCTCCCGGACATTGTCGGTCGCTGTGGAATATCCTTCGGTCATGGCAAGAGGAATATCGGGTATGCCGGGACCTTTGTCGCGAAGGAAAAGATGGATTTTATCCTGGGTTATTTCAACATCAATAACGCCACCGTCGGCATGGATAACCATATTGATTTCACCCTCATACATTGCAACTGCAACCTTGCGGGAAATCTTTGAATCTATCCCAAGACTCTGCATAACTTTTTTTAGCTTTCTGGAAGCTTCACCGGCTGCAGCAAAATCTTCCCCGTCAACTTTATATTGAACTTTAAAGGAGTCCATAACTTTTACCTCCTATTTATGCAGACCTTCACTATAGAGAATACCGCTTGAGATATACATAGGCTTTTGGGTAGAGAGAATGGAAATGTCACATTCCTCGGCAAGCTCAATTATATCATCGCCGGGCTTCTTGCCTCTGACAAAGATAATGGCTTTCATATCCATCATTGCCGCAGTGCGGACAACCTGTGAATTGATAAGACCTGTTAAAAGAAGAGCCTGATCTTCAACAAATGCAAGAACATCGCTCATAAGGTCGCAGCTCCATGCTGCCTGAACCTCGGTTTCACCATCAAAATTTTTACTTAGAACTTCTGCTTCGAGAAGCTCTGCTACTTTACTTAGCTTCATAAGAGGCCTCCTGAGTATATTTTTTTAATATAGGAAACTGTTAGCTTTTATGGTGCAATTATTTGCATTTTTAAAACTAGTTTTATTGTATCATATGTTTTGAAAAAAAGCTATATGTTTTTTCAGTCTCTGCTGTCAAAATAAGACACATATTTTATGGATGAGCTTTTGGGGAAAAGATATGAATACATATCGGAAAAATAGTCATCTGTCATGCTGGAAATATAGTCTATGACAATATCTTCCGGGGTGTTTAGTTCAAGGTAGTTATCGCTACTGTAGAATGCACGGACTTTGCTGATATAGTTTACATGATGCCGGAAGATGACGGAATCTTTTTTACCATTTAGAATATCCTGCAAAAGACTGTCAAAAACCTTTGCAAACATAGGTTTTATAACCTCTTGCTGAACCTTTCTCACAGAATCGCTGAGATATATGAGTTTATAGTTTTCCTCCATTGCAAGCATAAGGTCATCGTAGTATTCTTTATCAAGCTTTATATAGTTTTTGCCATAGCTGTTTTCCACAACATTAACAATCAGGTTATTTATGATTGAGGCATTGAATCTGCCAAGGGTGCCTGCCGAGAAAATATTTTCGTCTTTTATCACTTTAGCTCTTATTGAATCCTGCCTGTCTTTGCCGATATATGCAATAA
>JAFSBJ010000039.1 GCA_017437345.1 Clostridia bacterium
AGCATTTTGATATGGGCATCAACGGTGCGGTCGTCTCCATAGAAATCATATCCCCACACATTTGACAAAAGCTTTTCTCTCGAAAGAGCAATTCCCTTGTTTTTGACAAGAAACACCAAAAGCTCATATTCCTTGGGAGTAAGCTCTTTTTTTACCCCGTCCACAAAAACATTTCTTCCTGAAAAATCTATTTTGAGTCCGTCAAAGGATACTGAATTTTCATCTCTTTCGTCAGAGGTGATATTCCTTCGTAAAAGAACCGAAACCCTCGCCATCAGTTCCTTTGGTGAAAATGGCTTAACAACATAGTCGTCTATGCCTATTTCAAAGCCAAAAAGCTTATCATATTCCTCACCTCTTGCTGAAAGCATGAGAACGGGGGTATCACATATTTTTTTAATTTCCTTACAAGCTGAAAACCCGTCGAGACGGGGCATCATTATATCAAGGATTATGGCATCGAATTTTTGCTCTCTGCACATTGAAACAGCTTCCATTCCATCGGCTGCCTCAAAGACCTTGTGACCTTCAAATTCAGCATATTCCCTTATTACAAGGCGTATTTTCTGTTCGTCGTCGGCAATAAGAATATTTGCCAATTTAATCACCTCCGCGTAATAGCCATTGGGGTATTATCCAATAGCTATATAATAGCATATAATTGTGAAATCTATGTGAAATTTATTTTAACATACATTTAATAAGCAGTCAAAAAAACAGAGGGCATATCAGCTCTCTGCATTCTTTGAAGCCAAAACCCACACGCCTTCGCCCTGGGTTTTAGTTTTAATTATATTTTCTTTTTTGTCTATTGAAAACTCACATTCTGTAAAGCCATTTTCATCCTGCTTTAAAAGAGCAAGGCTATCTTCATCGGCAAGGTTTTCGTCATATTCCAGTTCAAGCTCAACCTCTGTGACGGGGTTGCCTTCTGTTGAAAGGATGATGGCATGGCTTACTGCATTTTCAGGCTCAGACATTTTAAGGTCATTATCCTGAGAAAGAGTGAGCCTGCCTTCGCCCGGCTTCATTTTATAGGTGGCATATGCTGAGGTCACTATATTTTCTTCATTTACTGAAAAGCTTAATTTTACCATTCCCACCCTATCGGATGAATAAAACGAAATCATAATAAAGGCAAGATAGGCAAAAATGCCTGCCATTATAGCATAGAATATGAGTTTTTTGGTTTTTGCATTTAATTGAGGCATAAGAAAAACTCCTTGTATATGTATTTCTCTGTTAAAGGCTCCCTTGTGTAAAGGGAGCTGGATTGGCGAAGCCAAGACTGAGGGATTGAAACATAAGCTTTTACAATCCTCCCGTCACACTCCGTGTGCCACCCTCCTTTACACAAGGAGGGCTTTCCAGAAAGTTATCCATATTTTCCGCACTATAGCATTTTAAACGACTATATATTTTTTAATGGTTACCCTTTAAATTCCTCACCGTTTATAAGATAATCAATTGAAACATTAAAATACTTTGACAATTTATTTAAAAATTCTATACTCGGTTGTCTTTTCCCGTTTTCATAATGAGAAAGAGCCTCTCTGGAAATATTTAAATCCATTGCAACTTTCATTTGACTTAATTTTCTTATCTTGCGAATTTCTTTTAAACCTTTCAAAATAATCACCCCTTGACATTAGTGTAACATTTTGTTACACTATAAATGTTACATTTTGTAACATTTATAACTATCGTTTAAAGGATGATTTATATGAAAATAAATTGCAAAAAAGATTACATTTTTATAATAGCAGAAAATATAAAATGGCTAAGAAATAAAAACAATCTTACTTTGGATGAAATGGCAAAAATTTTAGAAACAAGCACATAGCCATTGGAGTACTATCCGAACGCGCCTCAAAGTCTTGAAAAAAGGCTTTTTCTTCGTTGTCGCTTTTGCCATACCTCGTATTATCAAAAGCTTCCGCCTTGAAAAATCTCTATTTTCAAGACTTTGAGGTTCACAGAATTTTAGAAATAACAAATTTTATGATAGAATGAGGAAAAAGCGCAGGAAATATTGAGCATATTTCCGAGCATATTGACGAAATTATATCGAAAATTTGTATTTCCAAAACGAGTTCGGATAATGCTCCAATGGCTATTC
>JAFSBJ010000040.1 GCA_017437345.1 Clostridia bacterium
AAGTGGATTTTCTTTGTCGCCAAATTTTTTGCCGCAGATTTCTTCCATTTTAACGATGTATTCCATGATTTCTGCCTGGATATCGTCGTTAATTTTTCTGCCATCTTCATAGTAGCGAGTACAAGCTTCTGTGGAAACAGTGAAGCCCTGGGGTACAGGAAGACCGATTTTGGTCATTTCTGCAAGGTTAGCACCTTTACCGCCGAGAATTTCTCTCATGTCGGCATTACCTTCGGAAAAAAGATAAACATATTTATGTGCCATCTTTAACTACCTCCTAAATAAATTCATATTTCTATTTAACCACGGTCTATTTTATAACATTATTATCAAAATTTCAAGTATTTATTTGATTTTTTCTATTTTTATCCAAAATTCATTAATACTTTGAAAAAGAGTGCCTGCAAAGAGGCACTCTTTTGTCTATATTGTTTATATTTTACAAAGTTTTATAATATTCAAGAGCAGGTGAAATATATTCAAGCTTATTTATTAAATATCTTTCACTTATTTCGCTTGCACTTTCTATACACTCGGATGCTGCTTTAAAGGAAAAAACCGATTTATAATCGCAACAGCATATGTAGGCAATAATTTTAAGGGCATTTTCATCGCAATTTAAAATTTCGGGAGACATATAGCTTTCAAAGCACTTTTTGCATACTGCCCTTCCGCCAACTGTGTCGAAATGGGTAAGCTCTTCCTTTGTGCCGCATTTTGCACAGGATAAGATGTCGGGCATATACCCCGACACACACATGCACTTTACCTCAAAAATTGTTTTGAGCCTTAAAAGCTCCGATTCGATATCCTCCTTTATTCTTGTTTCTGCATTTGCCACAAGATATATTGAATTTAAAATAAACGAAAAGAAATCGTCATCACCTGATATTTCATCGGAGATAAAGGATACCATATCGGCAAAATAATTTACAAGACTTGTTTTTTCAATCATGGTGCGCAGATTATAGAAATTTTCTTTTATATTGGCAGAATTAATATAGATAAGCCCCTTTGAATCGTCAAGCACAAGCTCACTATAGCAAAAAAGCTGGAGAGCGGCAAAATCTTTATGCTTATGGGAGCGGATACCCTTTGACATTGCGGTTATCTTGCCCATATCGGGTGTGAAGATTGTAAAGAGTCTGTCGTTATCATTGAGATTTACATATTTTAAAATAATACCCTTTGTTTTTATAAGAGCCATTTTAATACCTCTTTTACTCGTTATCGGTAAAGCCTAATTCTCTTAGCATATTATTGGAATTGCGCCAGTCGGATTTTACCTTTACCCAAAGCTCAAGAAAAACCTTGGCAGAGAGCATTGTTTCAGCATCACGACGGGCAAGGGTGCCTATTTGCTTCAGGGTTTTTCCGCCGGCACCGATTATTATGCCTTTGTGGGAATTTTTTTCGCAATAGATATTTGCACTTATATCATACATTGTTTCACCGTTTTTAGTGCGGTTTTTCATTTTTAAAATTTCTATGGCAATTCCATGGGGAACTTCCTTGTCGAGAAGATTGAGCATTTTTTCGCGGATTATTTCTGCGATAATCTGTCTTTCCTGCTGATCGGTTACCATATCTTCAGGATAATACATTGGTCCTTCATAAAGATTTTCTTTTATGACGGATTTTAATTCATCCATTCTGTAGCCTGTTTTGGCACTGACAAATAAAATCTCCTTGAATTCATGTGCCTTGGAATAGGCGGCAATAACAGGAAGAAGCTCTTCCTTTTTTAAGGTGTCTGCTTTATTAATTACAAGGATGGCAGGTATATCCCCTATTTTTTCCATTATTTTAAACTCGCTTGATGGAATTTCTGTGGTTGGTTCAACAACCATAAGAAGGAAATCCACATCTGCAATTGTATTATCCACAGCCTTCATCATATTTTCCCCAAGCTTATTTTTGGGGTTATGAAATCCGGGGGTATCAAGAAAGACAACCTGACTATCGCTATCGGACATTATTGAAAGTATTCTGCTTCGTGTGGTTTGGGGTTTGGCAGAGATGATAGCTATTTTCTGACCTAAAAGAGCATTCATTATTGTTGATTTTCCAACATTTGGTCTACCTACAATTCCCACATAACCTGATTTGAAATTTTCCATTTTATTCACCTTATCTTCTGAGTTTGACAAGCTCCATAACAGCTTCTTCTTTTTCCCTCATTACTTCCCTTTCTTCTTCGGTTTCGTGGTCATAACCAATGAGGTGAAGGATTGAATGGCAGGTAAGATAGCCCAGTTCTCTCTCATAGGAATGGCCAAATTCTACACTTTGCTCCTTTGCTCTTTTTGCACAAAGAACAACATCGCCTAAAATAAGCTTGTCTTCAAAATAGTCGCCGGGATTTTTCTCAAAGCTGCCATCAAGAAGATTTACAACAGGAAAGGAAAGAACATCGGTGACTTTATCAATATTTCTATGGTCGCAATTTAGCTGCTTTATTTCATTTTCATCAACTATGGTGATGCTGACATAGCAGGGTTCTTCTATTTTTTCATATTCCAAAGTGACATTTACAACTTTTTCTATAAGCTTTTGTGCTTCATCGCTAATTTGCGGCACAGAGCATACATCTTCTATATATATTTCGTTTATCATATTTACCTCTTATCCTGGGATTGTTTGCCATATCTTGCGGCATCCCGTTTTTCATAGGCTTTAATTATTCTCTGAACAAGCCTATGCCTTACAACATCTTTTTCTGTGAGATAGCAAAAGGCTATGTCCTCTATATTTTTAAGAACACCCACAACATCTCTGAGACCTGATTTTTTTCCATCGGGAAGGTCAACCTGAGTTATGTCGCCTGTGACAATTGCTTTTGAATTAAAGCCTATTCTTGTTAAAAACATTTTCATCTGCTCAGGGGTGGTGTTCTGAGCTTCGTCAAGAATGATGAAGCTATCGTCAAGAGTTCTTCCTCGCATATAGGCAAGAGGGGCAATTTCTATTGCTCCCTTTTCTGCAAGGCGCGCATAGGTTTCCATGCCAAACATTTCATAGAGTGCATCATAGAGAGGGCGAAGGTATGGATCAACCTTATTTTGCAA
>JAFSBJ010000041.1 GCA_017437345.1 Clostridia bacterium
TCGCCGGTGTAGAACCAACCATCTTTTATTACTTCATCGGTTGCCTGCTGATTTTCATAATATCCGAGCATTACATTGTCGCCCTTACAGATAATTTCACCAACGCCATCTTCATTTTTATTTACAACTTTAACTTCAAGACCCGGAAGAGGAAGGCCTATGGCATCGTCTCTATAGTCTATGTCACGATTAAGGGCAACGATTGGCGCACATTCTGTTATGCCATAGCCCTGCAAAAAGAGTATGCCCATATCGTGGAAGCTTTTGCTGATTGAAGGTTCGATTGCTGCAGCACCGCTTATGAAAAGACGAACCTCACCGCCAAAGTTATCAATAACTGTTTTAAAGATTTTTCTTCTTGCATCTATACCTAATTTTCTGAGCGCCCCGCTTATTTTAAGACCCATCTTTAATTTTCCTTCAAGGCCATTTTGTCTTGCCATTGCCCAGATACGCTTATGGATTAATTCAAACATAGCAGGAACACCTAAAAGAACCGTGGTTTTTGATTCTTTAAGGTTATTTAAGATATATTTGAGACCATCAGCAAAGGCAACGCAGGAGCCTCTGTAGAGAGGTGCCATAATACCGCAGGTGCTGGCGTAGGTATGGTGAATGGGGAGAGTTGCTAAAAATACATCTGTCTTTTTGATATCTACCATTGAACACATTGACATAAGATTTGTGGTGATATTTTTATGAGATAATAAAACTCCCTTTGAAAGTGCAGTTGTGCCGGATGTAAAAAGAAGTATTCTTGCAGCTTCTCTATCTATTGTGATGTTATCATAAGAGTTATCTCCATTATCTCTTAATTTCTTTCCTTCTTCTATAAGAGAATAGAGGTCAAGTTCGCCTTCTCTTACCTTTTCAGAATCCATATTTATTGTGTATTCTAATTCAGGAATATCAGATTTTATGTTACTTAGTTTTTCGGAAAGCTTACCCGTGTAGACAACAGCAGATGCTTTTGAAATTTTAACAAGGTTTGTAAGATCAGAAGGAGCAAGCTCAAGATCGATAGGAACAACTGTCATATCGCCGCATACTGTTGCCATATAGGCAATTACCCATTCAAAGCGGTTTTCGGATATGATAGCTATTTTTTTGCCGGAAAGTCCCATTTCAAGAAGCTTTGTTCCAAGATTCCACACAAGCTTTTTAAATTCAGCATATGTAACCGTTTCATAAGGCATGGTTTTTTTCTGCTTTTTAAGATAGGCAGAACAATCTGCAAATATTTCACAGCTTGACTCAACCATATCTCTTATGCTTTCAATCTTTCTTACCTCATAAAGCTTTGCTTTTTTCATATATGATATCTCCTTTTGGGCTATTCTCTGATTAGATTTATAATATCCTCACCCGAATGTGTGCCTTTTATGGTATATCGGGGGAGTTCAAAAAGATTTTCATTTGAAATATCGGCTCTTTTGTCTCTTCCTACAACTACCATTTCATAACCTGCTGCTTTGGCTACTGCAGTTGATGACATATTCATTTTGCCATAGGGATAAGCAAAAAAGCGACACTTTTTCCCAAGATTTGCCTCTATGGCAAAACGGGCAAGCCTCATTTCAACAACTGTCTGGCCATAGCTAAGGGTTGAAAAATCGGGATGAGTGAATGAATGACTTTCAATCTCTATAAGACCGCTTTTTTCCATCTCTCTTGCTTCTTCCCACGAAAAATGAGGAAACTCAATATTATGAGCGCCCATACGGGATGCTATAACAAAAATCGTGGCTTTGAGATTATATTTTTGAAATAGCGGATACGCAAGCTCATAGTTACTTATGTAGCCATCGTCAAAAGTTATGATTACGGGATTTTTGGGAAGATTTTTTTCTCCCCTGCGATAGGAATAATAATCTTCAAGGGAAATGGTGTTATAACCTGCACTAATTAAAGCTACAAGATGCTCCTCAAGATCTGATGCTGTGATGTGGACATCGGGGTCTTTCTCAATAAGCGAATAATCTGTGGTCACATTATGATACATGAGTATGGGGAGGGTATCCAGAGCATATGAGGTAACCCCGGGATGGAGTATTAAAACTGTCAATAGTAAAGGCAATAATATTTTCTTCATAAATATTCCCTCTTTAGTTATTATATATTACCATCTGGGTTTATTCAACCAATACAATTCAATACCATGTTGCAAAACCGACAAATAGTTTCTATCTGTCGGTTTTGCTGGTAATTAATTATTTAACAACAATATTAACAAGCTTTCCTTTTACAACGATAACCTTAAGCACCTGTTTGCCCTGAGTAAACTCTGCAATTTTTTCATTGCCAAGAGCAGCCTCTTTTATTTCATCATCGCTAAGACCTGTTGAAATCATCATTTTGTCTTTTACTTTACCATTTATCTGGACAACAATTTCAACTTCATCTTTTACAAGAGCTTTTTCATCATAACTAACCCAGCTCTGTTCGTGAACACTGCCTTTGCCGCCTGATATTTCCCATAATTCTTCTGTGATATGAGGAACAAAGGGAGCGAGCATAATTATGAGAGCCTTTGAAGCTTCCGAAATGAGAGCATTGTTATTTCCATTATATGCATAGAGAGCATTTACTAATTCCATTATACAGCTTATGGCTGTGTTGAAATTAAAGCGGATGCTGATATCATCGGTTGCTTTTTTGATTGAATAATTGAGAACATAGCGAAGATTTTTATCTTCTGATGTGAGCGATGCTACATCATATTCTGAATTAAAATCAATCTTTTCTTTGTTATCTGTTATATACTTAAACACTCTGTTTAAGAATCTAAAGGAACCTTCAACAGCTGTGTCGCTCCATTCAAGATCTCTTTCAGGTGGTGCTGCAAAGAGGATGAAAAGTCGGGCTGTGTCGGCACCGTATTTATTGATTATTTCTTCGGGGCTTACAACATTGCCAAGAGATTTACTCATTTTGGTTCCGTCTTTTAATACCATACCCTGAGTCAGGAGATTTTCAAAAGGTTCGTCGCATGAAATATAACCAAGGTCATGGAGAGCTTTTGTGAAAAATCTTGCATAGAGAAGGTGGAGAATTGCATGCTCAACACCGCCTATGTACTGATCAACATTCATCCAATAGTCGGCAATATCTTTATCAAATGGAAGCTCTGTGTTGTGAGGATCACAATATCTTAGGAAATACCATGATGAACACACAAAGGTATCCATTGTATCCATTTCTCTTGTTCCCATTTTTCCGCATTTGGGGCAGGGAGCATTTTTAAAGCTTTCACTTGTTGTCAAAGGAGATTTTCCTAGACCTGTGAATTCAACATCTTCGGGAAGAATAACAGGGAGGTCGCTTTCGTCAACGGGAACAGCTCCGCAATCTTCACAATAAATAATCGGAATAGGTGCTCCCCAATAACGCTGACGGGAAATGAGCCAATCACGAAGGCGGAAATTAACCTTTGTTTCTCCGATTCCCTTTTTTGCCATATAGTCTATCATTTTTGGAAGAGCTTCACGATTATTCATTCCGTTGAAATCACCGGAATTAATCATTATGCCTTCAGCTTCAAAAGCTGCATCGAGGCTATCCCCTGAAATATCCGAGCCATCGGGAGAAATCACAACATCTATCGGGAGATTATATTTTCTTGCAAAGTCAAAGTCTCTCTGGTCATGGGCAGGAACAGCCATAACCACGCCTGTGCCATAGTCCATTAAAACATAGTTGGCAAGATAGAGGGGAACCTTTTTTTCTGTTAGAGGATTAATCACATATCTTCCTGTGAATACACCTTCTTTAGGAACATCGGTGGAGGCTCTGTCTATATCTTTTATAAACTGCATTCTGTGGATAAAATCTCTACATTCTTTTTCAGTTTCGCTTCCCTTAATGAGTTCTTCAACCACAGGGCTTTCGGGAGCGATAACCATAAAGCTTACGCCATAGATTGTGTCAGGGCGGGTTGTGTAGACTGTTAAGGTTTTATCCATTCCATCAACCTTGAAATTAACCTCTGCACCCTTACTTTTGCCTATCCAGTTGGCCTGCATTGTTTTAACCTTTTCGGGCCAGCCTTTTAATTTATCGATGTCGGAAAGGAGTCTGTCGGCATATTTGGTGATGCTGAAGAACCACTGTTCAAGATCCTTTTTGCCAACCTCTGATTTACATCTTTCACATTTTCCATTTACAACCTGCTCATTGGCAAGAACTGTCTGGCATGAAGGACACCAGTTTACATAGGATTTTTTCTTATAGGCAAGGTCATTTTTATAGAGCTGTAAAAACATCCACTGAGTCCATTTATAGTAATCCTGTTTGCAGGTGGCAACTTCGCGGTCCCAATCGTAGCTTATGCCCATGGATTTAAGCTGTTCTCTCATATTATCAATATTGGAAAGGGTCCAATCTTTTGGGTTGGCCCCATTTTTTATTGCTGCATTTTCAGCGGGAAGACCAAAAGAATCCCAACCCATTGGATGAAGAACATTAAAGCCCTGCATCTTTTTAAATCTGGCAACAACATCACCTATGGAATAGTTTCTTACATGGCCCATATGGAGATTACCAGAAGGATATGGGAACATTTCAAGAGTATAGTATTTGGGTTTTGAAGAATCTTGTGTAACCTTGAATGTTTTTTCGGCATCCCATTTTTCCTGCCACTTTCTTTCTATTTTTTCAAATTCGTAGTTCATTTATGTCACTCTCCTATTATTTATTCGTCTATTATTTCTGATATATCAACATTTTCCGCATCAGACCAGAGATTTTCTATGGAATAAAAGCTTCTTGATTCTCCGGAAAAAATGTGGACAATAACATCTGAATAGTCCATAAGTATCCAATAGGCTGTGTTTAAGCCTTCTCTGCCAAAAGGCTTAACTCCGGCGTCCGAAAGTTTCTCCTCAACCTCATCGGCTATTGCTTTTATCTGGGTGGATGAATTACCCTGACATATTACAAAATAATCTGCCATTGTGGTGATTTTACTGATATCTAAAACTTTTATATCTATTGCTTTTTTGGAATCCATACATTTTACAACGGTTTCCATTAACTGTTTTGAATCCATTATTACAAATCCTTTCCGATTATTATAACAACATCTGCTTCGCTCTTTAAATCGGGGTTGACGGTGTAGGTATCTATGCCGAGATCAAGGGCAAGCTTTGCCGAAAGATCGCTTCCACCCTTACAGATAGAGTAGCTTTTTTCAACATAGCAGGTTCGGGCTTCTATGCCACCCACCACATTATAACCTTTGTCATCTAAAAAGCGTCGGACTTTGCCAAGGCTTTCTCCGTTTGTGCCGCTATAGTCCATTATATACACATTAATATCTTTATTTGGTGTATTTATTATACCAGCATCAGATACATTCTTTGAAACAGAGTTCTTTCCTATTGCTTCATCACGGGCACGGACTTCACTTAGGTCTGCCTCGGAAATATCGGGGCTGAAATATTCAAAAATAAGCTTTTGATTCTTTACATTATCGGGGAAGAAATATGATCCTCCGCCACGGTACTCAGCACTTCCTTCAAGACGCATTATATTTACACTATTCATATCTATTCCAAGGATATAAGGAGCATATTTTAACATTTCAGAGAAGCTGAAGCTGGTGGTGACCATATTACTTAGCGTTGCTATAAGATTGCGGATTTCTTCATCGGAATCAGATGAATATTTTTCGACAATCTGACGGATTGCTTCTTTTATAAATCCGCTCTGCACCTGGATTCTGTCCAGATCGCCCAGGTCATAGCCATCACGAAAGCGAACAAGCTGCTCTGCCTTGCTACCATCTAAAAGCTGATACCCGGCCTTTAAGTGGATATGAAGATCCTGAAGGTCATCGTCATAGTCCATATCTTCGGGGACTGTATAGTACACTCCGCCGATAGCATCTATTACATCTCTGAAGCCTGATGTTGTGATGATAACATAGTCATCTATTTCAATATCTACAACAGTGCTTAATTCTTCAATTGTTTTCTTTGCTCCTCCGGCTCCGTAGGCTGAGTTCAGCTTTTTATCACTTCTGCGGTTTTTTATATAGGTATCACGGGGAACCTGCAATATATTTATGGTGTTATCCATCATATTGAGCTGTGCTACCATCATAACATCGCTTAGGGTTTCGCTTTTGTCAACTCCCATAAGGAGAATATTAACATAGGTTTTTTCGGTTTCACCAGTAAACTCTATGCCCAGAAAAGAATTAAATCCCATAAGATTCATTACCGAAGGGATAATAGGTGCAAAAACAAAAACCAACAGCGCCAGGATTGCTGTTATAAGTGCGGTACACTTTATATATACTTTAAATGCTGTACCTTGAGTAAACATTCTGTTATCACCTTAACTTTTTCAAATAAAAATTTCTGGTATCGATTGTATTTGTGTGGATAAGTCCGCCACGGCTTATGACGGATTTGAGGGTTGAATCTATCTGGAGTATAAGAGCTCTGTCGATATCTTCAAATGCAGTTTCGCGGATACGCTCAACGCCTTCATAATTACGGTTTGGCTCAATTCCGTCGGCTATGTAGATTATTTTTGTCATAAGGCTCATATTCGGCTTGCCGATGGTATGGTAATATATTGCATCATATATTTCGCTATCGCAAGCTCCATAATACTTATCTGCTATCACAGCTCCGAGAAAACCATGGATAAGGCCTGTGGATTCTCTGGATATGGGATCAAGCTCAACCCCAAATCTTTCACAAAGCTCGAGCATTTCGGATTTTGAATAATTCTTGGCGCAGTCGTGCAATAATGCAGCGACTGCAGTTTTATTGGTATTGGCTCCATAGATACGGGCAAGCGATACAGCGGTTTGCATCACACCGATAGAATGATTATAGCGCTTTTCGGTGAGTGCCAGCTTGAGCTTTTCGCGCATTTGGTCAATAGTCATGTTTAATCCTCCGGATTGCTTTTATATAAACCGTTTTTTATTATATAGTCATTTACAGATTGCGGAACATATTTGGACACATCCTCTCCTCTTTGAAGCTTGTCTCTTATAAGAGTGGATGTTATATCTATTTTTGGCATTGATATGCTTTCTATTCGTCCGCCTTTTTCTATATGCTTTCTTATAGCTTCAGAAAAATCACTTCCATATTTACTGTTTCTATTGGCTACGATAAATGAACATTCCTTTATTAGATCTTCATAGGCTCTCCACTTATCGAGAGTATACAATGAATCAGCACCTATAATGAAAAAAACTTCTGCATTATAAAATGATTTGAAATGCCGAATGGTGTTTATAGTGTAGGAAGGACTGAAGGGATTCATTTCATAATCGGATATTTCAAAAAAGGGAGTGTCTTTAATTGCAAGAGACACCATATTATAGCGATGAACTTCGGAAATGACTCCCAATTTATCTTTATGGGGTGGGTTTGCATTTGGCAGAAAAATAATCTTTTGAAGATTACATTCCTTCATAGCACACATAGCAACCATAAGGTGACCTGAGTGGATGGGATTGAAGCTTCCGCCAAAAACTGCTATTTTACCTGCCACCGTTTTTCACCATTTTAAGGTCGATTGTTTTGTTGTCTTTCGATTCTTTATATATAACAAATTTCTTTCCTATTGCCTGAACAGGTTCGGCGCCAAGAAGTGCTGCAACTTCATCACAAACAGCGCGTGTACTTAAAAAAGAATTTTCAAGAACATGAATTTTAACAAGCTCTCTTTTTTCAAGGGCATCGTTTATCTGCTTAAGCTGATTTTCATTGATGCCGCCTTTTCCTATCTGAAATATGGGATCTATTGAATTGGCAAGACCGCGGAGGTATGCTCTTTCTTTACTTGTCAGCACTTATATTTCATCCTTTCACAAAGAGGATTTAAACCCAATTTACACAAGTTTACACATATAGTTTATTATACAAAAAAAATGTCCGCTTGTCAAACAAAATTACACTATTATGTTATAAAAAAGTTGTAGGGGCTGGCATCCCTGACAGCCCGAAAAAGCGGGACGTCGAGGACGCCGTCCCCTACAAAACGTGACAAATCATCATTTATTAAAAATTATTTTATATAATCAAATTCAACCTCATACATCTGCACAGGGTCTCCTTCTTCTATCCCAAGCTTTTCAAGAGCTTTTATAACACCCTTCTTTTTAAGAGCTGTCTGGAAATACTGGAGGGATTCACTATCTTCAAAATTCGTTGAGCCTAAAAGACGCTTGAGCCATTTACCCTCGACAATATAAACTCCATCTTCAACTCTGCAACTAAAGGGAGCTTCTTCCTCAAAGGATATTATTTCTGTCTGGATTTCTTCTTCATCATACAAAACAGGAACCGGGATGTCGTCAAGAACAGATGAAACATAATTCATTAAATCTGACACTCCGGAATTTGTGGCTGCAGATATTTTGAAGAGCTTATATCCCCTTTTTTCAATTTCGTTGCAAAAGCCATCGTAAATTTCATTGTCATACACAAGGTCGCGCTTATTTGCAGCGACAATTTGTGTGCGCTCTGCAAGAAGAGGATTATACATTTTGATTTCATTATTAATAAGATCAAAATCTTCAATAGGGTTTCTGCCTTCTATTCCTGATGCATCTACAACATGGATTAACAGACGGGTTCTTTCAACATGACGGAGAAATTCATGACCAAGACCTATTCCCTCGCTTGCCCCTTCAATGATACCGGGTATATCTGCCATAACAAAGCTTCTGCCAAGACCGAGATCCACAACGCCAAGATTTGGTTCTAAGGTTGTAAAATGATAGTTGGCAATTTTAGGACGGGCATCACTGACAACAGAAAGAAGAGTTGACTTTCCTACATTTGGAAATCCAACAAGACCAACATCAGCAAGAAGCTTTAATTCCATTGTTATTTCTCTTTTTTCGCCATCTGTTCCGCTTTTGGCAAAACGGGGTATCTGACGGGTTGCTGTGGCAAAATGACAATTGCCCCAGCCACCATTGCCGCCCTTGCAGACAACAAATTCCTGACCTATCTGCTTTAAATCGGCAATTATTCTGCCGCTTTCATTATCTTTTATAACTGTTCCGGCAGGAACCTTTACATATAGATCTGCACCATTTTTACCACTACACTTTGCACTTTTTCCATCACCGCCATTTTCGGCTTTATAGTGCTTACGGTAGCGAAAATCCACAAGTGTGCTGAGCTTTTCATCAACAACAAAAATAACATCACCGCCGTGGCCGCCATCTCCACCGTCAGGTCCGCCTGCTGCAACATATTTTTCACGATGAAAGGAAACAAGGCCATTGCCTCCGTTGCCGGCTTCAACATATATGACTGCTGTATCTGCTAACATAACAAATCACCTACTATCATTATTTCTTTTTGATTAGTAAAAATTCAATATTTTAAAGCTTCAAACCCTTATTAATCAAAAAGAAAATCTCAAGAAGCAAAGACAACTTGAGATTTTAATTTTGAAAATATTCAATGTATAATTACTGTGCAATTTCGTACACACTAACCTGCTTTTTATCTTTGCCAACTCTTTCGAATTTAACTCTACCATTGGCAACAGCAAAGAGTGTATCGTCGCTACCTTTTTTTACATTGATACCGGGATGGATTTTGGTACCTCTCTGTCTAACAAGAATGTTACCGGAAGTAACAAACTGTCCGTCAGCCTTTTTAACACCGAGTCTTTTGGATTCACTGTCACGGCCGTTCTTGGTACTACCCATACCTTTTTTATGAGCGAACAACTGAATGTTTAACTTAAACATATCTACACCTCCAATTTGGTAAGACTAATATAATCAGGATATTGGTCTTCTAATTCTTTAAGATAAAGATACATAGTATCTAAAAGAAGACCAGCCTTTTTTTGATCATTTTGGTTCATTTCTTCAGGGAGAACAAAATATATGTAGCCCTCACCTGTTTCGTATCCGAATTTAATCTCTGCCACATTCTCAAGGCCATTTAAAACAGCCCATGCAACAGATGATACGGATGCACAAACAATATCATCACCATCACTATAACCGGCGTGACCGTCTATAACGAATTTGACTATATTGCCTTCTTTGGTGAAAAAATCTGCCTTAATCATAGATTACGCATTGATCTTTTCGATCTGAACTTTTGTGTAAGCCTGTCTGTGACCTTTTTTGGTCTTTTCGCCTTTTTTAGGCTTATACTTAAACACGATAATTTTCTTGGACTTGCCCTGAGCAACAACCTTTGCGTCAACGCTTGCACCTTCAACTACAGGTGTGCCGATTACGGTGTTTTCTCCACCAACAGCGAGAACCTTATCGAATTTAACTGCAGCACCTTCCTCGGCAACTAATTTTTCAACGAAAATAACATCGCCTTCGGAAACTTTATACTGTTTGCCGCCTGTTTCAATAATTGCATACATGAGTCTTGCACCTCCCTCAATCAATTTCGCCAATTATGGTTCCGGAATACGGATTTAAGAACATTTCTGTGCGTTTACCGTAAAATTATACCACAACAAATATGGCATGTCAATATTTTTTTGTTATGACAATTAGATAAATTAATCTGATTATTTATTTCTTTTTTGTGGATTTATTCTCTGCCAGCTCTATATTTTCTGTGGGATCATATGATGTTGACAGCCCAAGGAACATAAAGAAAAATCCGCCGGTGTAAAACAAAAACACGCCTGTGAGAGATGAAACAAGGTATCCTACAGTTGCCATCATTGATGAAAATCTTTGTTCACATTTCCAGCTGTTCCTGCTCTTTATGAACACAATGAGTGCATAAACAATTGCCGCATAATAGAAGATTGCTGATGGAACACCTGTAGCAACAGCTCTTTCTATGGGCTCATTATGGGCACGGTCAAGCTTGGCATCTCTTTCAACATAATGAGGCTTGAGATTGTCGGGACCAAAGCCTAAAAGCGGTCTTTCTTTTATCATATCAACAGTAGCAAGCCACATTTCAAGTCGTCCGCTTCCGGCATGCTCTTCTTCAAGATTTTCAGATGTGGCAACTGTGTCAACATCCTCACCCAGGGTTACAAAGTTTTTAACTATTGGGTTATCCTTTGGAGATACCACAATAAAAACAAGATTTATTGCCACAAATATTATTAAAGGTAAAAATGCATTCAGAATTATTTTTGAATTCTTTTCTTTTTCTTTTATTATAACAAACAAGGGCATTATTATAAGAGTTGCCAGAATTGCAAGATATCCACCGAAGGTATCATTAACTATCATTACATAATATGAATACAGAGCAAGGATACCCCAGATAATCTTTGATTTGTTGGTTTTGGCATTATAGAGTTTACCGGATATAAGCATTGAGCAGACAACTATGTAGTACCCAACATGGTTAAGATTGTAGAACGAGCCTGTCATGCCTTTATAGAAATGGCCTGTTCTTACACCCCAGTTATTATATATGTTCATTAAAAATTCGCCGAATTTTCCGGCATCTTTAACACCTGCTGTTCCTATGATGCCAAAATACTGCTGAACAACTATAAGCGATATTGGAATAAAACATACTATATTTGTTAAAATAATCCTGTTTTTTAAGACCTTGCTTTTTATGAGAGAAGAATACACAAAAACAGCCGCAAAACAGGTATACATTCTCATTCCGTCGGGGCGGAAATCGGTTCCGTAGAAAGCGCGCTGTGTGTCTTCTGCAAGAAGAGATGATACTGCGCTTAAAACATAAAATCCGATAAAAATAAGACCGGCTTTATTGTTCTTTAAAGATTCCCAGCATTTTAAAAAGCATAGCTTAATTCTGACTGGAGTGGGATAGTTTCTTGATGAAAAAGATGCGTAGCTGATAAGCTGAAATGCACCGAGTATGAAAAGAGCACATATCTCAAGCTGAGCAATCCCCGTAAAGAGAGGGCCGAAGCTCTGAGGAGAAAACATAGCAAGAGCCGGCATCAGCGA
>JAFSBJ010000042.1 GCA_017437345.1 Clostridia bacterium
CATTCGTCGCAAATAAACACATCTGCCGCCGGACTGGAAATAAGACGCATAACCATATCCTGGCTTTTTCCGCAGAATGAGCATACAAGATTATCGTTATTTTTGCTTGGCATATATTGTACACCTCAATTACTAACATATTTAATATAGGGATGTAAAAAATTTTACACCCCTATAAAAATTATTTTCTCTTTTCAATAACTTCATCTACCAGGCCATATTCTTTAGCCTGATAGGCTGTCATAAAGTTATCTCTTTCTGTATCCTTTGTTATCTGTTCCAGGCTCTGACCTGTTCTTTCACTAAGGATAGTATTTAATGTTTCCTTCATTTTTATTATTCTGTCAGCATGAATTTTAATATCGGTTGCCTGCCCCTGCATACCACCAAGGGGCTGATGGATCATTATTTCGCTATTGGGCAGCGCAAATCTTTTTCCTTTTGCACCGGCAGCAAGAAGGAATGCTCCCATTGAAGCTGCCATACCGATACAGATTGTGGATACATCGCATTTAATATACTGCATGGTATCATAGATAGCCATGCCTGCTGTTATTGAACCACCGGGACTATTGATATAAAGGCTGATGTCTTTATCGGGATCTTCTGCTTCAAGGAATAAAAGCTGTGCAACAATAAGGGATGCACTTACATCGTTTACTTCTTCTCCTAAAAATATTATTCTGTCTTTTAAAAGACGGGAATAGATATCGTAAGATCTTTCTCCTCTGTTTGTCTGTTCAATGACCATAGGTACAAGACTCATTTTAAATTGCCTCCTTAAATTAAGTGAAATTTTAAATTTGTCCCCCAGAAAAATTATTATTCTTCTTTTTCTGCTTTAGCTGTTGTTTTTTTGGTTGCTGTTTTTTTAGCAGGAGCTTTCTTTTCTGCTGTTTCTTTTTTAGCTGTTGTTGTCTTTTTTGCAGTTGTTGTTTTTTTGGCAGGAGCTTTCTTTTCGCCATCTTCTGCTTTTTTAGCAGGAGCTTTTTTTGCAGCAGGTTTGCCTGCTTTAGCATTTTCTGCAATTAATTCAACAGCTTTTCTTACTTTGAGCTCTTCTTTGATAGTTTCCTGCTCATTTTCACCGATAAGTGTTTTTACTTTATCGAGTTCCATGCCATACATCTGGGCCATTTTCTTTAATTCGTCCTCTAAATCTTCATCGGAAACAGAAATAGCTTCAACTTCAGCAATTTTTTCAAGAACAAGGCTTGCTTTAACCTGAGCTGTTGCCTGATCTTTGAACTGTTCTTTGAATGTGTCAACAGTTGTGCCTGTGATCTGCATATACTGTTCAAGATTCATGCCCTGTGATGAAAGACGGTAACCAAAATCTTTTATCATATCTTCGATTTTGTTGTCAATCATACACTGAGGAATATCTACCTCGGCATTTTCTGTTACAACATCTACAACATTATTTTCAAACTCTGCTTTTGTTCTTGCTTCATTTGATTTATCAAGTTTTTCTTTGATACTGTTTTTATATTCTTCGAATGTGTCAAATTCGCTGACATCTTTTGCAAAATCATCGTCAAACTGGGGAAGCTCTTTTACTTTGATTTCTTTAACAGTTACTTTGAATGTTGCATCCTTGCCTTTTAATTCTTCTGCATGATATTCTTCAGGGAACTTAACATTTACTTCGGTTTCTTCATTTAATTTTGCACCAACGAGCTGATCTTCAAAACCGGGGATAAACTGACCGCTGCCGATTTCTAAGGTGTGACCAAGACCTTTTCCGCCTTCAAAAGCAACACCATCAACAAAGCCTTCAAAATCGATAACTGTGATGTCACCCATTTCTACTGCTCTGTCTTCAATTGTGATCATTCTTGCATTTTTTTCTGCATCAGCTTTGATCTGAGCTTCAACATCTTCGTCTTTTGTTTCATAAACTGTTTTTTCAGCTTTTACGCCTTTGTATTCACCAAGAGTTACTTCTGGTTTAACTGTTACAACAGCTGTGAGAACAAGGTCTTTTCCTCCGCCGATTTCTTCGATGTCTATTTCAGGTCTGTCAACGGGAGTGATGCCTGCTTCTTTAACAGCATATTCATATGCATCGGGGCAAACAAAGTTAACAGCATCTTCATAGAATACTGCTTCACCATAGTATTTTTCGATGAGCTTTCTGGGCGCTTTTCCTTTTCTGAAGCCGGGAAGAGCAATCTGTTTAACATTTTTCTTGTAGGCTTTTTCAAGAGCTTTTTCAAAAGCTTCTTTGTCAACCTCAATGGTAAGTTTGACAGTGTTTTTTTCTGTCTGTTCGTTTTTTATAAGTTTCATCTGTAGGGGCCTCCTATAAATAAAAATTTATTTATTAATTAAAATTTCTTTCAGAAATTATTTAATTTGAATTGGGATAAACTCAAGAGCATCGGCAGAGGTGAGATAAAAATCAATTCCATCAATACTGCCTGTAAACCCTGTTTTGATTCCACCGGAATGAAGATGACCGTAGATGCATTTTTCTACTAAGTGTTTTTTTAATATTTCCATAACTCTTTCATCACATTTACCTTGGGAATTCACAGGAGGAAAATGCAAAACTGCAATTCTTTTAAAAATCCTGTCGGGAAACTCCAATTCCTTTTTCGAAAGACTTTCAAGAGAAAGAGAGAGTCTTATAAGCTCACGGTCATATATTTTTTTGTCTTCCTCTGTGAAATTATCGGTATCGGGAGTAAGCCAGAATCTTGTTCCTGCAATGGAAAAGTTTTCATATGTAAATGAACTGTTGTGAAGAAAGCTTATTGACTCAAAGCCATTTTCCAAAACAAATTTTTCTAGCTTTGTTATGCTTTCCCACCAATAGTCGTGATTTCCTTTTATAATGAGCTTTTTTCCGGGAAGAGAATTTATAAATTCAAAATCCCTTGATACTCCACTAAGATATGTTGCCCAGGAAACATCGCCGCCTATTATAACAAGATCATTATCTTTTACTGTTTTATTCCAGTTATCGCGGATTCTTTCTGTGTGGTTCTGCCAGGGGGAACCAAAAACATCCATAGGCTTATCTGATGAAAGTGAAAGATGAAGATCACTTAGTGCAAATAAAGCCACTTTTGCTCCTCCTAACTAATAATTTTACACAAAAATCCACCATAAACTTTACAGTAGAATACATTATATAACATAATTTGGATAAAATCAAGTTGTTATTTGTACAAAAAAATGCTAATATAAGACGATAAAATTATTTCAAAGGTATAATAAAATGAAAATTTTACACTATATTTCAAAATATTACACAAGAATTCTGCTTTTTATTCTTATTTTGATGGCAGCCTTTGCTTCTATACACAGCTACAGCAAAAGATACGACAAAAATCTTGAAAAGCTACATAACACAGAAGAAATTAAAAGTATTGTATGCAGGGTTGAGACATCAATTCAAAAAGGTGAAAATATAACTTTTACAGGAAAGGTTATAAAATCAAAGGACAAAGAAACTAAAGGACACAGTTATAAGTTTATTGTAAAAAACGGTGAGCAGTTATTTTTTCCCGGAGATACAATTAAAATAAAGGAAGCAAAGCTATTTTCACCATCAGACAAAACCAATATCGGAAGTTTTGACGAAATAGAATACCAGAAGGGCGAAAACCTCTATGGAAGCATATATTCAGAAAATGAAGCTGAAATTATAAAGACAGGGGAAACCGGAGTTATAAGATTTGCGGCAAAGCTGAAATCAAGATTTTCAGATTATCTAAACACCTACCTTGACAAGAGGACAGGCTCTATTGCTCTTGCCCTGCTTTCGGGAGATAAATCGGGCATAGCAACTAAGGACAGCACAAATCTTAAAAACAGCGGCGTTTATCATATTGTTGCCATTTCAGGGCTTCATTTAAACATTTTTATTATGTTTATGTCGGTTTTTATTTCCGCTCTTAAAATAAAACGCTCAAAAAAGGCAATTTTATCATTTGTTTTATGCATGATAACATCTGCCGCTGTGCTTATTTTCACAGGTTTTGGACTTTCTGTCATAAGAGCTTTTATTATGCTTGTTATATCTTTGGGAAGCAGCATTGTGGCAAGAAAATATGACAGCAAAAATGCGCTTTGTCTTGCAACGGGAATAATACTTATTTTTATTCCGCGAAGCTTTTTCAGCATAGGCTTCAGACTTTCTGTGCTATCTACTCTTGCGGTTTTGATTTCGGCAGATTTTATGAAGAAGCTTGGATTTCTTAAAAGCAAGCCGGCAAAGTATATTGCAGGAACTATTATCACATCAGTTTTATGCTCTGTTTTTACCCTGCCCGTTATGATAGCATCCTTTGGCTTTCTGCCGGTGTATTCTTTTCTTGGTAATATTTTTATTCTGCCTCTTACAACCCCTGCCCTGGCGCTGTGCGCATTATTCGGACTTTTGTCTTTTCTGAGTCTGGCTTTCCCGGCATACATTATATCTTTCCCTCTTTCATTTGTTATAAATCTTATTATGTTTTTTGCATCCCTCATTTCATCTATCCCCTTTGGAATTCTAAAGCTTTATCCACTATACACTCTCTACGCGGGTTTACTAACTGGAATAACTATCTGCATAATTTATTGTATTTTTAAAAAGAAGCTGCAAAATAAGTGCATTTGCATTTGTGTGATTTTAGCTCTTGCGGCGGGGAGCATTTTCCTGTATAATAGACAAGACAGAGATGCAAGGGTTATATTTGCAGATGTTGGTCAGGGAGAATGTGCAATAATAAAGCTTCCTCAAAACAGAGCTGTTATGATTGATTTTGGCACAAGCTACGGAGATGAATATGTGGCATCTGAAATTGAAGCAACTCTTACAAAGCTCAGCATTCCAAAGCTTTCCGCAGTTTTTATAAGTCATTTTCACACTGACCACATATCAGGCTTTACCCCCCTTCTCAAAGAGAAAAAAGCAGAAAAGATTTATGTGCCGATGTATTATGACAAAAGCGACAGCGAAAGCTGCGAAAATCTATCTGCTCTCCTTTCCGCGGCACTTTTGAAGCCTTCTGAATTACATATGCTATCCGCCGGTGACAAAGTAAGCCTGGGCGGAGCATTATTTGAAATACTATCACCGGGAAGTAATTTTAAAGGAAAAGCAAATGATATGTCGATGGTTATGAGGTTTACATACGGTGATGTTTCTTTTCTTTTTACCGGAGATATTGAGGATGATGGAATAAAGAATATTGCTCATGAAAATATTAAATGTGATGTTATAAAGGTTCCCCATCATGGTGGAGAAAGCAAAGAAATCTCAACACTTGCCAAAAATGCAGATGCGGATTATGCTGTTATCAGCTGCGGCAAAAACAATGTCTACGGGCATCCCAAAAAGAAAACGACAGATGCCTTTAAAGACAGCGGCGCAAAAATTTACCGGACAGACAGAGACGGGGCAATAAGCTTTTACATAAATGAAAAAGAAATTAAAAAAACAGAAAAAATGAGGTGATATTATGGCAGGAAGCATAAAAAAAGACATCCTTGAAGGATGTAAAAGCAAGGTTTATCTTGTTTGGGGAGAGGAAGACTTTTTAAAAGACTATTATGCAAAAGCTATGGTGTCATCAACACTTAATAAAGACTTTGCAGATTTCAACTACAAAGAATATACCTCAGGAAATGTTGATACAGATGCTGTAGAGAGCTTTTTTGC
>JAFSBJ010000003.1 GCA_017437345.1 Clostridia bacterium
AAGGGCGAAATTTTAAGAAAAGTAAATGAAGATAAAATTCCGGACGCGCTTTTAGAGGCTGCCGGCTTGATTTGAAACAAAGGGTTGATTTTTATGTATGCAATAATTGATATAGGTTCAAACACGATTCGTATGTGTGTTTATGAGTGCGACGGTAAAACGTTTACGATAGTTGACGGCAAAAAAACCGTTGCCTCACTGGCAATGCATATAGAAAACTCACTTATGTCTGAAGAAGGTATGAAGATTGCGGCAAAAGCTGTAAAAAGATATGTGGCTGATGCGAAAAAGTACAGTGACATAAAAATTTATGCTTTTGCCACAGCATCGCTTCGTAATGTAAAAAATTCCAAAGAAGCGGTTGAATATATTGAAAATGCCTCGGGAATAAAAGTTGACCTGCTTTCCGGTGAGGCAGAAGCTCTTTATAGTTTTGCCGGTGCTACTTACGGCAGAGATAAAGTAAGCGGTGCGGTTATTGATATGGGCGGCGGAAGCACAGAAATAGTGCGTTTTAAAGACGGGAAAGCAGTTTATGCAGCATCCTTCCCTGAAGGCTCGCTGGGTCTGTATACAAAATATGTAAAAGATATGTTTCCCACAGATGAAGAATGTAAAAATATTTATGCATACCTTGAAAAGCTTATATCGGAACAAGCTGAAAATAATATGAAAGCAGACGTGCTTTATGCAGTAGGTGGAACAGTGCGCGCTGTGTCGGAACTTGAAAAAAGAGTGTTCTCGAATTATAAAAAGGGAATAATAACTATTGAAAACATTAAAAAACTAAAAGAGTATCTTCTGGAAGATAAAAAACGCGCAGCAGAGATTATTAAGGCTACTGTACCCGAGCGCCTTAACTCGGTATTGCCGGGACTGTTATTTTTTGATTTTGCGGTACAAAAAATCGGTTGCAAAAAAATATATATAAGCAAGCTTGGCGTGCGTGAGGGTTATCTTTTAAAAAAAGCTTCCGGTAAATAGTTTAAAAAGCTGTGACAAAATAAACACATTTTGCCACAGCATCTTTTTGCCTTCCTCAAAGCAATCTAAATACGTAGCATGTAAATTAAAATTTGCAAAAAACTGCAGTTTTAGTAAAATTTTAAAGGAGACATTATTTGGTTTTAAAAGAAAACGCAACCTGGGGTTGCAAAAATATCCAATAAAAGTTGCTTGATATATTGAAATTATTTTGGTATTATTTTAGTATACTAATGTATGAGGTGATTTTATAATGACAATAGGCGAAAAAATTTTACATCTGCGTGTTTCACAAGGTATATCACAAGAGCAGCTTGCAGAAGCAATATCTGTATCCAGACACTCAGGTTCAATATGGGAGATGGACCAGGCTCTTCCGCAAATTGATTAGGTTTTGCAACTTTGCAAATTATTTAATGTTTCTGCTGATGAACTTTTGCAAGACAAAATATCAATACACTGTGGTTCTTCGGACAATACTCAAAACAAATATTTTGGGACAGACGGATTTCGCGGAGAGGCGAATGTAGGTCTTACGTCAATGCAGGCATATAAAGTAGGAAGATTTTTGGGATGGTATTATTCTTCCGAGCTTTCAGGCTGCAAAAAGCAAGGCTACCGACCCAAAATTGTAATTGGCAAAGATACCCGTCGTTCAAGCTATATGCTCGAATATTCAATTGTTTCCGGTATAACAGCATCCGGTGCTGATGCATATATGCTACATGTCACAACAACTCCCAGCGTTTCCTATGTTACCCGACTTGAAGAATTCGACTGTGGAATTATGATAACTGCATCTCATAACCCATTTTATGATAATGGTATTAAAATCATAAATCGCTATGGAGAAAAGCTCGACGACAGCGTGGCATCACTCATAGAGGCATATATCGACGGAAACCTTGAAAGAATAGGTGTGGTAGGAGACGATATTCCTTTTGCCAAAAGAGAGCGTATAGGTTGTATAGTTGACCATGTATCAGGAAGAAATCGCTATGTTGGCTATCTTATATCCCTTGCTTCTCATTCCTATAAGCATTTAAAAATCGGTCTTGATTGTGCAAATGGTGCGTCATGGATGATAGCAAAATCCGTTTTTGATGCTCTCGGTGCTCAGACTGTTGTAATCGGAGCTGAGCCAAATGGCCTTAATGTAAATGAAGACTGTGGTTCAACTCATATAGAAAAGTTGTGTACTCTGGTCAAAGAAAAGCATCTTGATCTGGGATTTGCTTTTGATGGCGACGCCGATAGATGCATTGCTGTGGATGAAAAAGGAAATGTGTTTGACGGAGATATGATGCTCTATATCCTTGCAAAAAGGCTCAAATCCCGTGGCACACTAAGCGGCAACACTCTCGTTGCAACAGTTATGTCCAATTCAGGTCTTGTAAAGAGCCTTGATAATATAGGGGTAAAATGTATTCAAACAGATGTTGGTGACCGCTTTGTATATGAATGTATGCAAAAAGGAAACTATTCTTTAGGTGGTGAGCAATCGGGGCATATTATCATAAAAAAATATGCCACCACAGGCGATGGAATTCTCACAGCGCTTATGGTTGCAGAAGAACTTTGCGACCTTAAGCTTCCTCTTTCGAAGCTTGCCTCTGATGTAAGTCTTTATCCCCAATATACCCGAAGCATCAGGGTTAAAGACAAAGAATCTGCCATAAATGATATTGAGGTACAAAGGCAGCTTAAAATGGTGACAGAAATGATAGATGGCAATGGCAGAGTGCTTCTTCGAAAAAGCGGCACAGAACCTGTGATAAGAATAATGCTTGAATGTGAAACAGAGCAAATGTGCATAGAATATGCCGACTTAATTTCAAGCGTGATTGCAGAAAGGGGACATATTATTTGAGCGTAAATATTAAAACCTCCGAACTTTTTGATTCCATACCTCCCTGGCTTTCGGAACTCTTTTATAGCAGCACATACCCGTGGGATATGCTTCCTAAAATAAAGGATTATATAATTTCTGTTATTTTCAAAGGGCTTCCCGGCTATAAGCTTATAGATGATATGATTCTTGTGGGTGAAAATGTGAAGATTTATCCGAGCGCTGTTATTATTCCTCCTGCAATAATAGGAGATGGCTGTGAAATCCGCCCCGGAGCATACTTAAGGGGCAATGTGATAATAGGAGAAAACTGCGTTATCGGTAATTCATCAGAGCTTAAAAATTGTATTCTTTTGGACGGAGTACAAATTCCACACTATAATTATGTTGGTGATTCTGTTCTGGGTAACAAGTCTCACCTTGGCGCAGGCTCAATTTGTTCAAATTTAAAATCCGATGGTAAAAATGTTGTTGTTCACGGTGAAGAAGAATACCAAACCGGTCTAAGAAAGCTTGGTGCAATTCTTGGTGATGGGGCAGATATAGGCTGTAGCTGTGTTTTAAATCCCGGCACAGTTGTGGGCAAAAAAACAAGGGTATATCCTCTGACCTGTCTCAGAGGTGTTTATCCTTCGTGTTCTATTGTAAAAGACGGTAAAACCGTAGTAGAAATACAATAACTTTATTAAATAATTAAAAAATGTTATTGATTTATTGCACCCACGGTGGTATAATATCACCAGATTGGATGTGACATTATGATTAATAAAGAAATAAAAAAACTCGTCACCTATGGAGTGAATAAATCTCTCCTTGAAGAATGTGATGTGGTATATACCATAAATCAGATTATATCAGCTCTTGGCCTTGAAGGCTTTGAAGACAGCGATATATCAGATGAAGAAATTGTCCTTGAAAACATTTTAAAAAATATTAATGATTATGCGGTTGAAAAGGGAATAATAGAAGACAGCATAACCCATAGAGATCTTTTTGATACAAAGATAATGGGACTTTTAATGCCCCGACCAAGTGAGATTATAGCTAAATTTGAAAGCTTATATCAGAAGTCTCCCAAAGAGGCAACCGACTATTTCTATAAGCTTAGTAAGGATAGCGACTATATCCGCACCTATAGAATAGAAAAAGATAAAAAATGGACAGTTGACACCCCCTATGGCAATCTTGATATAACTATTAATCTTTCAAAACCCGAAAAGGACCCCAAGGCGATAGCAGCTGCTAAAAATGCACCGCAAAGCGGTTACCCAAAGTGCCTTTTGTGTCGTGAAAATGAAGGCTACAGCGGCAGAATAAATTCCCCTGCAAGGCAGAACCACCGTATCATTCCCGTTAAGATAGACGATGCCGACTTTTTTTTGCAGTATTCCCCCTATGTTTATTATAATGAGCATTGCATAGTGTTTAATAAAGAGCACACACCAATGAAAATAGACCGCAGCACCTTTGCAAAGCTTTTATCATTTGTAGCTAAATTTCCCCATTATTTTGTGGGCTCAAATGCAGACCTGCCCATAGTTGGCGGCTCAATCTTAAGCCACGATCATTTCCAGGGTGGAAACTATGAGTTCCCAATGGCAAAAGCTTCGGTGGATATTCCTGTTTCCTTTGATGGCTTTAAAGATATTGAAGCAGGCATTGTAAACTGGCCAATGTCCTGCATAAGGTTAAAAAGTGAAAACACGGCCCGTCTTATTGACCTGGCTTCGAAAATTCTTGATAGCTGGAGAAACTACACAGATAAAGAATCCTTTGTCTTTGCCGAGACAAACGGTGAACCCCACAACACAATAACTCCGATTGCCAGAAAAAGAGATGGACTTTTTGAACTTGATCTTGTTCTCAGAAATAACATTACAACGCCTGAGCATCCTCTGGGAGTATACCATCCTCATTCTGAACTCCACAATATCAAAAAAGAGAACATTGGTCTTATAGAGGTTATGGGGCTTGCAGTCCTTCCGGCGAGACTCAATGCCGAGCTTAAAACCCTTGCAGATTTTATAGTTGCAGGCAAAGATATTAAATCCGATGAAACTATTTCCAAGCATGCAGATTGGGTAGAAAGCTTTAAGGCAAACTATTCCGATATAAACGAAGGTAATGTTATGAAAATTCTCTGTGCAGAGGTGGGCAAAGTATTTTCAAAGGTTTTAGAGCATGCTGGTGTATATAAAACAGACGATGAAGGAAGAAAAGCATTTTTAAAATTTATAAATTCTGTAAAATGATATAAAAAAGCACCCTATGGGTGCTTTTTTATATCATTTTTGAAATATCCTTTTTCATTCTCTGTATTATTCTTTTTTCAAGCCTTGAAATATACGATTGAGATATTCCCAATATATCGGCCACCTCTTTCTGAGTGTGACCTTTTCCGCTTTTAACACCAAACCGAAGCTCCATAAGATTCTTTTCTCTTTTTGATAAGTTTTCAAGTGCAATAGATAAGAGCTGCTTGTCAACCTCGTTTTCAATATCCTGATAAACAATGTCCGAATCAGTTCCCAGAATATCCGAAAGTAAAAGCTCGTTTCCATCCCAGTCAACATTAAGCGGTTCATCAATGGAAATCTCTATCCTTTTTGAACTGTTTTTCCTTAAATACATAAGAATTTCGTTTTCTATGCATCTAGAAGCATATGTGGCAAGCTTAATATTTTTGTTCGGTTTAAAAGTGTTTATAGCTTTAATAAGACCAATTGTTCCGATGGAAATTAAATCTTCAATGCCGATTCCAGTGTTTTCAAATTTCTTTGCAATATAAACCACTAATCTGAGATTACGCTCAATAAGAGCCTCTTTGGCAGTTTTGTTATCGGTTTCAAGCATATTTATGTATTTTTCTTCCTCATCCTTTGAAAGTGGTGGGGGGAGTGTTGACGGGCCTCCGATATAATACACCTCGTGACTAATAAATAATGAATTAATAATTCTTTTAAGTTTTTGGGGTAAAGTATCAAACATTTGCATTTTATCCAATCTCCTGTCATAATAAAATATCCGGGTTAAATAATGCTCCATATTCTCCGGGTTTTGAAAGTACATCCGGGCTCATTGCTACCACCGTCTGCATTGCTTTTTTTCCGTCAATTGTAATTTCATCAGGGATAAACCCCAACATCATTCCTTCTTTGTTTCCAAGAGAAGAATAGGGAATAAGCCTTAACTTTGTATTTAATATATCAGCTGTATCAATATCCGGTATTCCATCTGGGAAAAGCTTGTAAAGCCTTCTTTTTTCAACAATTATAACCGGCGAATTGCTGAACGGATCGGTGAGAAGATTACCTGTGTCGCAAAGGGCATCAATTTCGCAAATTCTTCCCGAAAGAGTTATTTTAAGGGTTTTAATTCCAAGGTTTCTGTTTCTTTTAAAAACTGCCGTACCAATAAAAATAACACCATAGCATATTGTCCATGCCATAATAAGCCTTGATAGCGGAATGTTAAAATAGAATATGCCATTTTTAATAACCGGGGCAGCCTCATTTTTAAATCCGCCAAAATATATAAGCGACAAAAGCACTCCTGCAAATGTGAATGCCACCATGTAAAACACAGCAGTGTATTTAATCATTTTAATTAAACCGGCTCCGGGGCTTATAATTTTAATCATCACAACAGAGACAGCTATCTTAAAAGGAAATATGTATAAAAAAGAAAGCTTTGGTAAAAACATCAAAACAGCATACACAGCCCCCAGTGCAGAAGATAAGCAAAACCTCGATGTAAGCGGTTTTTCTTTCATAAATAGTGATGATATTTTGAGTATAATAAGATTTATAAGAAAATTAATAAGAAAAAGCACATCGGCATATACGGTTGCACCCATATAATCACCTCACTATCATTATATGCCAAACCACTCAGGAAAAATGTAAAGAAACGACGAATAAAAAAATTTTTTTTATTTTAAAATCCCCCTTGCAAAATTATTATTTATATGATATACTATTCGGGACACAATTGTTCGTTTGGAGGTGTTTATTGTGATTATAGCTTTAAAAATTGTACATGTTATCCTTTCAGTATTATTAATTGCAATCGTACTTTTCCAGTCCGGCAATCAGCAGGGGCTTTCAGGTTCAATAGGCGGTGCATCTGAAACATTCTTTGGCAAAAACAAAGCCAGAACAATGGACGCAATGCTTGCAAAATGTACTTCAATAGTAGCAGTTCTTTTCATCATTACATCCATAGTTCTTTCTTTAATACTTAATAAGTAAAAGATAATAGCAGACCTTTGGTCTGCTTCAGACTGTCGAAAAAGAACGCATCGCAAAGCGCGAATAAAAAAACAAAGCCTATCATCAGAAGCAAAGTAAGTTTTGATGGTAGGTTTTTATATGTATGTTGTTTTTGGCAAGTATGCCAAAAACCGGAATTTCAGGCGCTTTGCTTACTTTGTCATCACTCATTGCCGTACCATCGTACTGCCTGCTTCGTGATTCCTCGTCTGCGTCCATTTTCGTTTGTCTGTTTTTCTTTTGTCAAGAAATAAAATACTCCAAAAAAAAGGATTTCCCTTTTTTTTGGAGTATTACTATTTAGAAAAAGTTTATTCCGGCAGTATTTGTCTGATATATAAAATAAACAATCGGGGTGATAAATATGAACATAAGACAGCAATCCGAATTATTCGAAGAGAGGGTTTTGTCATCAAATGCCACTCTTTCAAAAAATTCAAAAGGCAGAAAAAGGTTTGAAGAAAAATGCAGTCTCCGAACAGATTTTGCCCGTGACCGTGACAGGATAGTTCATTCAAAAGCTTTCAGGCGTTTAAAGCATAAAACTCAGGTGTTCATATCTCTTGATAATGATCATTTCCGCACCCGCCTTATCCACACTCTTGAAGTTTCCCAGATTGCCCGCACAGTTGCCCATGCCCTTCGTCTCAATGAAGAACTTGTGGAGGCAATTGCTTTAGGCCACGACCTTGGCCACACTCCCTTTGGTCATTCGGGTGAAAGGGCGCTTGACGATGTGTCTCCCTGCGGCTTCAAGCACTATGAACAAAGCCTCAGAGTTGTTGACATTCTTGAAAAAGACGGAGAGGGTATGAACCTTACCTTTGAAGTGCGCGATGGCATACTCAATCACTCCGGAGACAATATATCTGCAACCCCCGAAGGAAAAATTATAAAATACGCCGACCGCATAGCCTACATAAATCACGATATCGACGATGCCATAAGGGCAGGAGTAATAAGCTTTTCGGATCTTCCGCCGGTTCTTGTGTCTGCTTTGGGAACAACAGGCTCCGAGCGAATAAACACCCTCATAACCGACCTTGTAAATAACAGTCTCAAAACAGAAACAGTTTCAATGAGCGCCGAAATCGAAAGCCTTATGATGGCTCTTCGTGATTTTATGTTCCGCAAGGTATATTATAAGCTTGCCGAGCGTGATGACCAGGCATATATGGTAATAGAAAAGCTCTATAAATATCTTAATAAAAATCCTGAATATATGCCTGAAGAATATAAAAAACTACTTAAAGATTATGACACACCTATCGTCGTATGCGACTATATTGCCGGTATGACCGATAATTTTTGTGTTAAGCTATTTAACGAGCTTTTTATGCCTATTAAATAAGCATAAAAAGGAAAAATCACTTTTTTGTCGAATAAGTATAATGTATAATAAAAGGAGGGATATGCATGCCGCTTTTTCCTGACTACATAATTCAGGAAGTTGCTGATAAAAATGATATATACGATGTAATATCAAAAACTGTAAGGCTTAAAAAAGCCGGTAGCTCCTATATCGGGCTCTGTCCCTTCCATAGTGAAAAGACCCCCTCGTTTTCTGTGTCACCAAGGCGTGGTATTTTCAAATGCTTCGGATGTGGTGAAGGCGGCGATGTTATCCGCTTTGTTATGAAATCAGAAGGTCTTTCGTTTTTCGATGCGGTAACAAAGCTTGCAGATAATGCAAACATATCTCTTCCCAAGGTTTCCGGCTATAGTAAGGAAGCTGAAGAAAAAAAGAAAGAACATAATAATCTCATTTATGAAATAAATAAAGAAGCAGCATCATTTTTCTTTGCTTCAATAAAATCTTCTCCAAAAGCGATAGAATATTTCAAAAAGCGTCAGCTCGACAGCCAAACGGTAAAAATGTTCTGGCTAGGGTTTGCACCTGATGGATGGACAAGTCTTTTTGAGCATCTGAAATCAAAAGGCTATGCCGAAGGAGATATTTTCGATGCCGGTCTTGTTAAAAAGCATGAATCCGGAAGATACTATGATACCTTCCGCAATCGCATAATGTTTCCCATATTTGATGCAAAGAAAAATATAATAGGCTTTGGCGGAAGAGTTATGGACGATTCCAAACCTAAGTATCTGAATTCACAGGATTCTCCGATTTTCAGTAAAAGCCGCAACCTTTATGGCTTCAATATTGCCCTTCATTCAAAAAAAGATTTCTGTATTCTTTCCGAAGGCTATATGGACACAATCGCCCTTATAAAATCAGGCTATGACAACACCGTTGCAACCCTTGGCACAGCGCTCACAAGTCAGCAGGCAAAGCTTCTTTCAAATTATTTCAAAGAAGTTGTTATCTGCTACGACAGCGACAAAGCTGGCAGAAATGCAACTCTCAGAGCCATAACGGTTTTGAGGGAACATAAAATAAAAATATCGGTTCTTGATCTTAAGGCAGAAAAAGACCCTGATGAATACATTAAAACCTACGGTAAAGCACGCTTTGATTCTGCTCTTTCGGCAAGAAAAGCAGATATGGTGTATTTAATGGACTATTTCGGGGAAAACTACGATTTGAAAAAATCAGATGATGTTATAAACTATATTTCCGATGTAACAGCATATCTGAAGCTTATAAAAAGCAGCGTTGAGGCAGATGTATATGTTGGTATGCTTTCATCGCAGACGGGTGTCGGGAAGGAAGCAATTTTCTCCCAGATAGGTCTGAAAAAAGACGAATCCCCCGCTGCATACGGTCTTAGTGATGCTGATGTAATAAATGTTGTAAATAAATCAGGACTTCCAAAAGATAATAAAGACTATCTTGACAAAACCCGTTCTTTACTTCTTGGCACTCTTTTCTATGATAAAAGACTGTTTGAAAGGTTTTTGCCAAGACTGGATGAAGATATGTTTGAAAGAAATGTCCATAAAGCAATTTTTAGTTATATCAAAGCTTGCTTTGAAAATGGAGAAAAGCTTTCCAACACAACTCTCATAAATAGCTTTGAATCAGAAGATGACATTCAGGAAGCATGCGGAATCCTTGCTCTTGATATTCAGTCGGATGATAGTGCAAAAGCGGTAGAGGATTACATAAACGAAATAAATGCCAAAAGCGGTCCGGAAAGGGCGCTTGAGTTACTAAGACAAAACAAAATAACTTTGGAACAATTCAATGAAATTATCAATAACAAAGGATAAGAAAGGGGAATTGACATGAGTACAAAAAAAGAAGAAATGTCAAACGAAAGCAAGAGCCTTATCATAAAAAAACTTATTGAAACAGGGAAAAAGAAGGGGATTCTAAGCTATAAAGAGATTCAGGATGCCCTTGAAGAGATAGACCTTACTGTCGCTCAGATGGAAAAGGTTTATGAAACAATCGAAACAAAAGGCATAGAACTTGTTGAAGATCTTGACCGTGAGCTTGAAGAAATTCAAAATAGTGAAGAAGAGGAAGGACTCGATCTTTCTGTTCCTGAAGGAATAGGAATTGATGACCCTGTTAGAATGTATCTTAAGGAAATCGGAAAGGTACCCCTTCTTTCAGCTCAGGAAGAAATTGAGCTTGCTGAAAAAATGCAGTCAGGCGATGAAAGAGCAAAAAAACGCCTTGCAGAGGCAAATCTTCGTCTTGTTGTCAGCATAGCAAAGAGATATGTGGGCAGAGGTATGCTCTTTTTAGATCTTATCCAGGAAGGTAATCTCGGTCTTATAAAAGCTGTTGAAAAATTCGACTGCACCAAGGGTTTCAAGTTTTCAACCTATGCAACCTGGTGGATTCGTCAGGCAATAACCCGAGCTATAGCTGATCAGGCAAGAACTATCCGTATCCCTGTTCATATGGTTGAAACCATAAATAAGCTCATTAGAGTTTCTCGCCAGCTTTTGCAGGAATATGGAAGAGAACCCCATGTTGATGAAATAGCAAGAGAAATGAATATGAACGAAGACAGAGTTCGTGAAATAATGAAAATAGCTCAGGAACCTGTGTCGCTGGAAACTCCTATAGGCGAAGAAGAAGACAGCATCCTTGGTGATTTTATTCCCGATAGTGATGCTCCGGCTCCATCCGAAATGGCGGCATTTATGCTTTTAAAAGAACAGCTCATGAATGTTTTAGATACCCTTACCCCAAGAGAAGCAAAGGTACTGCGCCTGCGTTTTGGTCTTGATGATGGCAGAGCCAGAACTCTTGAAGAAGTTGGCAGAGAGTTTAAGGTAACCCGAGAAAGAATCCGTCAGATAGAAGCAAAGGCACTGCGCAAGCTCAGACACCCCAGCCGTAGTAAAAAGCTCAAGGATTTTCTTGAATAATAATGAATTCAAAAAGAAAAGCAATATGCCTTTCAGCCGCAATTATTCTGTTGATATCAATAGGATTCATAGCCGCAGACTGTCATATTGCGTCTTCTTTTAATAAGGAAAGATATTCATCTTCATCCTCCAAACAGCTGTTTGAGGTAAAACTAAAAGGCGGAGTTAAAAAAGAAGGTAAATATCTTGTAGAAGAAAACACTCTCATCTATGAATGTATCCGTATGGCAGGCGGGGTAAAGAATAATGCGGATTTGTCCGGCATAGAGCTTACAAAGAAGATAGATGCAGATTGCACTCTTCATATTCCCACTCTGAAAAAAGGCGATATAAAGGTGGAAAAGGAAGTGCAGTTTTCGTCAGATGGAGAATATATGCAGTGTGATATCAACAGAGCAAGCGCAGATATGCTCGAATATCTTAATGGCATTGGCGAAAAAACTGCTTCAAACATTGTAGCATACAGAGAGAAGAATGGATTTTTCAAAACAAAAAATCAGATTATAAATGTAAAAGGAATAGGTGTAATAACCTATAATAAAATAAAAGACTGCATCACAGTCGGAGGGGAGCAAAATAAATGAAAATTTTAATAGTTGATGATGAAAAGCTTCTTGTAAAAGGAATGAAATTCAATTTTGAACAGGAAGGCTATCAGGTAGAAACTGCCTACGATGGAGATGAAGCTCTGCGACTTGCAAGAGATAAAAACCTTGATATAATCATACTCGACCTTATGCTTCCCAAAATGGACGGACTCACAGTCTGTCAGAAGGTGAGGGAATTTTCAAATATCCCCATTGTAATGCTCACAGCAAAAACTGAAGATATGGATAAAATAATGGGGCTTGAATATGGTGCCGATGACTACATAACCAAACCCTTTAATATTCTTGAATTAAAAGCAAGAGTAAAGGCAATTATGCGTCGCGTAACCCCCATTGCTTCCCCTGAAGAGAGGACAAAGGTGCGATTTGGCTCTGCAGAGCTTGATTATAACCAGCGCAAGATAACCTTAGGAGGCATAACAACAGATTTAACCTCAAAAGAATTTGACCTCATAGACCTTCTGGTAACAAATCCCGGAAAGGTGTATAGTCGTGATAATCTTCTTGACCTTATCTGGGGTTATGACTATCCCGGTGATGCAAGAACAGTCGATGTTCATATCCGTCGTCTGCGCGAAAAAATTGAGCCAAATGCCGCAGAACCAAAATATCTGATGACAAAGTGGGGAGCTGGTTACTATTTCCAGGATAATGAATAAACCATTTAAAAAGCTGAAATTCAGTAGTATAACTACTCGTCTTGTGTTCACATATTTTCTTATTATGCTTCTGACACTTCTGCTTTTTAGCTACTACATACTCTCAACCACCAAAAACTATCTCTATGAAGATGAAAAACAAAATGTCACCACCATGTCCAATGTTGTGGCAAGCTTTGCTGTGGACTATATAGATCCCGAAACTCAGAAGCTTGACAGAGAGAAATTCACAAAATTCATAAACGAAATTCGAATCGATTCCCAGATGCGTGTTCTTATCCTTAATAAAGATATAACCGTTCTCTATGATTCTCAGAATAACCGTAATATGCTTGGCACAGCTCAGGTTCGCCCGGCAATTTTGGCGGCGGTAAATGGCGTGGGTGGGTTTATGGAATATCAAACAGACGATGATGCTGTCATTTTTGATGCAACAGCTCCTGTTCTCACTCTTGATGGCGATGTAATAGGTGTCGTGGATATTGTTTATGTACCCGAAAGCGTCACAAGAATTCATTCGGCAATAATGGGAGAAATGACATTTCTTATTCTTGTTATAAGCCTTTTGGTGGGAATTATAATCTTTGTTGTTGCAAATCTTGTGTCAAAAAGAATAGTTGATTTCACCTCTAAAATAACATCAATGAGTGATGATGGTATTCTCGATGAAAAGCTTGACATCTCAGGAAATGACGAAATTTCCCGCCTTGGTGAAGCCTTCAATATGATGAGTGAAAAGGTAATAAACCTTGAGCAGCAGCGTGTTCAGTTCGTGTCTGATGCATCCCACGAATTAAAAACTCCCTTAAGCTCTATAAAGCTTATGGCTGATTCAATTCTTCAGAATCCCGACATCAGCATGGACTATGTAAAGGAATTTTTAGAAGATATGAATAATGAGGTCGACAGGCTCAATCGTATAGTTAATAAGCTTCTTTATATCACAAAAATGGATATGTATAGAGAAGATGACAATAAGAATCTTGAACTTATAAGCCTTAATGATATAGTTGGCGGAATCGAAAAGAACCTCCAGCCTTTAGCAAAAAAAGACGACATAACTCTTGTTTTCACCACCCCCGGTGAGATATTCTTAATGGCAAATAAAGATGTTTTGTGGCAGGGGATATACAATATAGTTGACAACGCCATAAAATACACCGATGCCGATGGGTATGTCCTGGTTACTCTTGAGCAAAAGGGTGGCAAGGTAATCATAACCGTCCGCGACACAGGTGTTGGCATAAGCAATGAGGAAATAGACAAGATTTTTGAAAGATTCTATCGCGTTGATAAGGCTCGTGCCCGTTCCACCGGTGGGACAGGCCTCGGCCTTGCCATTGCTCTTGCCGCAATAAAGTATCACGATGGTGAAATAGATGTTAAAAGTGAACCCGGAAAGGGCTCTGTTTTCACAATAATTCTACCCGATATTATTCCAGGAGCAGAAGAAATTAAAGACGATGCTTCCCAAGAGCAGATGTAGGAGGTGAGGGGCATATGAAAAAAATAATTAATATAATCCTCATTTGTGTGATGCTTGCATCCTTTACCTGCTCCTGTGCAGATAAAAGTAAAGACTCTTATATAGATGTCAGTCTTTATTTTTCTAATTCTTCAAAAGACAGTCTCGTAACCGAAAAGGCAAGTGTTGACGATTTTTTAAGAAAAGATACTGTAGGCTTTGCCCGCAAAATAATGAAGCTGCTTTTGGAAGGTCCGAAAACAGAAGGCTACAAGGCTGTTATTCCATCTGATGTAAAATTAAGAGGAGTGTCTCTTGAAAAAGAAGAAGAGGGAACGGTAAATATAGACCTAAGCAAGGAATATCTGAGCCTTAGAAAAAAAGATTCTCCTAATTCGGATGAACTTCTGGCAAGATATTCAATAATATGCACTCTTTGTCAGTTTGAAGAAATCAAGAAGGTAAAGATTTATGTTGATGGCAAAGATATGCTTGCATTAAGCGGAGATAATGAGATTTTATCAGCGATGGGTTCCAACAACATAATGATAGATTCACCCTCCAGCATAGACACCAAAACTGAAAAGTTTGTAACCCTTTATTTCACTGATAAAAACGGAGTAAATCTCTATCCCGAAACTCATAAAGCAACCATGGCAGACAACAGTCTTGAAAAAACTGTTGTAAATGAGCTAATAAGAGGCCCTGTTTCTGGTAGCTATGTTCGCACTTTTCCTGAATCTGTTCAGCTTATAAGCGTTGAAACAACGGGCGGAATATGCTTTGTGAATTTCTCCGGTGCATTTATGCCAAAAGAAGAAGACAGCTTTTCGCAAAGAACAGCTGTATATTCCGTGGTTAATTCTCTGACTCGTCTTCCGGATATAGAAAAGGTTCAGATTTTAATAGACGGAAAAAAACCCGAAAAAGACGAATATCAGCTTTTCAGCATCCCTCTTGAGCGTGATGAAAGTATGATAGTTAATAAAAAATAACAGGTGATATTTATGAACCAGACTGTTTTTATTACAGGAGGAACAAGAGGCATAGGAAGAAAAATTGCCGAATGCTTTCTGAATAAAGGCTATAATGTTGCAATTACATTTGAAAAAAGCGAAGAAATTGCACATGAGATGAAGAGTAAGTATAAGAATTTTATTGCCATAAAATGTGATGTTGCAAATTCCAAAGAAGTTAACCTTGCTGTAAATGAATGCACTAAAACTTTTGGCGGGGTGGATATTCTGATAAATAATGCCGGTGTTTCTCAGCAAAAAATGCTTTGTGATGTTTCTGAGGCAGAGTGGGAAAGAATATTTGATGTGAATGTTAAAGGAATGTTTAACACAGTAAAAGAAGTCCTATCCTATATGGTTCACGAGAAAAAGGGCAGAATTATTAACATATCATCAATATGGGGGCTTGTTGGAGCTTCATGTGAGGTTCCATATTCGGCATCAAAAGCAGCGATTATCGGATTTACAAAGGCTCTGGCAAAAGAGCTGGGCCCATCGGGTATTTGTGTTAATTGCATAGCACCCGGTGTTATAGACACAGATATGAATAGTATCCACGATGAGGATACCATAAATGAATTAAAGGAAGAAACACCTCTTGGAAGAATAGGAACCGCAGAGGATGTTGCAAATCTGGCTTTGTTTCTGGCAGGAGATGATTCATCTTTTATAACAGGTCAGGTCATAAGCCCAAATGGTGGTTTTGTTATTTAAAATTAAATCTTTTGAATAAATTTACACAATAAACAAATAATACCAACAAAACATATTTGGAGGTATTATTATGGAATTAAAAGACTCAAAAACACTACAGAATCTGATGACAGCCTTCACAGGTGAATCACAGGCGAGAAATAAATATACATTCTATGCTCAGAAAGCGCG
>JAFSBJ010000043.1 GCA_017437345.1 Clostridia bacterium
ATTATCTTAAATCTTTTGTTTCAATGTGGTCCATATCGGTGAATTCCTGGTTTTCACCGCACATAGCCCAGATAAATGAATAAGCTTTTGTACCAACGCCTGAGTAGATAGACCAGCTTGGGCTGATAACAGCTTCTTCATTGTGCATAATAATGTGTCTTGTCTGAGTGGGTTCGCCCATCATATGGAACACAACATCATTATCTTCCATATCAAGATACATATAAACTTCCATTCTTCTGTCATGAGTGTGGCAGGGCATTGTGTTCCAGTTTGAACCGGGTTCAAGCTGAGTTAATCCCATTGCAAGCTGACAGCTCTGCATAACTTCAGGATGGATATACTGATTGATAACTCTCTTGTTACATTCCTCAACGCTTCCGCAGGGAACTTTCTTAGCTTTTGTAATATCTATTTTAACTGTGGGATATTCTTTGTGAGCAGGGCAGGAGCTGATATAGAATTTTGCGGGGTTTTCGCTGTCACATGATTTGAATACGATTTCTTTATTTCCCATACCGATGTAGATACCATCTCTTGGGTTCATTTCATATTCTGCACCATCAATAGTGATAATACCTTTTCCACCAATGTTGATACAGCCCATTTCTCTTCTCTGGAGGAAATAGTCTGCTGCAAGCTCTTTTCCGGCTTCAAGCTTTAATCCCTGATAAACTGGCATAAGTCCGCCTGTTATGATTCTGTCAATGTGGCTGTATACCATTCTCACATTGTCCTTTGTAAAGAGATTGCTGATGTGAAATTCTTCTCTTAATCTTTCTGTTGTGTAGTGCTTAACATCTTTTGAATTAGCTGCGTTTCTAACTTCCAAAGTTTTCCACTCCTTCTTTATATATCTTCCATAAACCTCTATCTGTGAAAGCGCTGCCCATGATAATGGAAGCGACAACTGAGTGAGGTTTTTAAGTATAATATACTCTGTTTCTTTCTTTTCAGGAAGAATAACCTCCTGACCATCGGCAACACCGTCAAAATTTCCTGTTATTGTGTAACCGTCGGAAAATTCAAAATCAATTGCTTTCCAATATGTATCGTGAGGAAAATCAGCTCTCAGGTAAATAACCAGCTTTTCAACCTCAACCTTCTGACCAAAGTCAATTCTGTATTCAAGGTCGTCTCTTGCTCCGCCTGCCCATGAATTGTATGGCCATGGTCCGTGACCAACATTCTGAGTGTTACCATCTATGGCATTTCTTTCATAGAAGCAGGGGTCACCTCTTGTAACAAAGTTGGCGCTCGCATGGGGGAAAGATTTTGTTTCTCCGTGTTTGTCGTGAGGGTTGAGAGCAATGTTTCTGTAGGCATATATTTCTTCGTCGTCAAGTTCTCTGGCGCAAAGAATATGCTCGCTTCCTGCAAAGGCGTCCTTGTCATAACCTCTCAACAGACTGCCCATAGGCACTTCAAAGATAAAAGACTTGTTTGGAATATGCACAATGCTTTCGGGAAGCTTTTCATCCAGCTTAACAGCCACAAATTCGCCTTCGGTAATATCAACTCTGATTTTATCACCTTCAGCATATTCACCGCTGTAGCTTATTTTAAGTTTTTTGCCCTGTTCTTTAAATTTGAGATTGCCTTGCTTATCAATAAGCTTTAAATATATCACTTTACACACCTCCTATGATAATATATAAAATAGTATAACACATAAAAAATGCAATTTATTTGCAATTTTTACTATAATTATTGCATTTTTCACCGTTGTATGATAAAATTAATTTGTGTTATTTTTTGTGAGTGTAAATTATTGTTTATATGAATTCATCGAAGATGAATTCATATAAGTTTGCCCTGGAGGGCAAGTGAAGTTATCTTCGATAGTGAAGTTTACTTTGTAAGTGAAGTTTCGCCTTGCGGCGAAGTAGCAAACTTAACTTCACTTTTTCGAAAGAAAAAACTTCACTGCGTAAGCTACTTCACTTTGAACTTTGGTTCAAAACTTCACCTAAAAATTGTCAGCTAAACACTAATTTACCATTAAACATTTGAGGTGCTTTTATGAGAAATAGGGCAGGAATAATTTTGTGGTGCAAGTCCAAGAGGAAATTACTTCTTATAAGAAGAATAAAAAACAACAAAACATACTGGGTAGTTCCCGGTGGCGGTGTAGAAACAGGAGAAAGCTTTGAAACTACAGCAAGGCGTGAAGTGTATGAGGAAATAGGCTTTATTTCTGATAATATAGAGGAATTTGTAACGATTTATGTAGAGGATGCATGTGAAAAATATTTTCTTGCTACAGTAGATGATACTTTTGAATTTGTAATACAAGGTGAAGAAGCAGGAAGACGCAACGAATTAAACCAATATATACCTGAATGGATTTCAATTGATGAATTAGGGAGTATTAAATTACTGCCATCTCAGTTAAAGGAGCATTGTTATGAACATTTTATTTGATAAATGCACAAAAGCACTCGATTATGCCAATTCAACAAAAACCTATGGGGTTTTCTATTCTGAAAAAACCGATGCCGACACAAATGTTCATGTTCATGAATGTTGTGAGGTGTTTTTCAATGTTTCAGGAGGAAAAAGCTATCTTATAGGTGATAGGGTATATGAGGTGGGAGAGGGTGATTTGTTTATTATAAATCAGTTTGAAGCCCACAAAATAATCTGCCACGAAAACTCTCCGTTCAGACGCTTTGTCCTTGAAATTCACCCGGCTTTTATATATAGCTCATCAACAGAAACCACCGACCTTTCACCTTGTTTCTACACAAGAGGCGATAATGTTTCGAATAAAATCTCCCTGACATCTGACGAACAGGAAAAACTTTTAAACCTTTTTGAAACCCTCAAAAGCCAAAATGAATTTGGCGACGATATAATAAAAAACTCTGCCATTCTTTCAATGCTTGTTTTTATAAACAATCTTTTTATGGCAAGATGTGAAACGGATAAATTTAAAAATAATATAGACGACAGGCTTGTTAAAAAAGCCATCAGCTATATAAATGCCAATTTTTCAGAAAACATAAATCTTGAAACAATAGCCGGTGAACTTTATATATCCGTAAATCAGCTCTGCCGGATTTTTAAGAAAAATCTTGGGACCACAGTTACCAAATATATTGCCGGCAAAAGAATTTCCGAAGCAAAAAAACTTCTTAAAAACGGTCACTCTGTTTCCGACACAGCCATGCTCTGTGGCTACCATGATTACGCCAACTTTATAAGAAGCTTCAAAAAAAGTGTTGGTGTTTCTCCCGGTAAATATGCCATACACAATTAAAATGTTATAAATTGAGGCTTTGCTATACTAAAATTTTATATCTATTTAATATTGAAATGCGATTTTTAAAGTGATATAATTTTTTATTATGATTAATGGGAGGTTTTACAAATGTCAAAGATTAAAAGTTTTTTTAATGAACGAGGCATCTCTCTCTGTGCAAAAAAATATTTTGTGGATGCCTTTTCAGCAATGGCGATGGGACTTTTTGCTTCTCTTTTAATAGGCACAATCTTTAAAACTGTTGCTACCCACACCGGCATTGAATTTTTTATGAAAATGAGTACCTACTGCACCCAGGTGCAGGGACCGGCAATGGCAATAGCCATAGGAGCAAGTCTTGGTGCAAGCGGACTTTTGCTGTTTTCTTTATGTGTTGTGGGCGCTTGTGCCAATGAATTCGGCGGCCCTCTTGGCACATTTATCATAACTCTTCTTTCCTGCGAAATAGGAAAGCTTGTGTTTAAAAGAACAAAAATAGATATATTGGTAACTCCAACAGTAGTTGTTGCAGTAGGCGTGTATATTTCATTTTTAATAGGCCCCGGCATAAGCTACATAATGGATGTATGCGGAAAAACAATTATGACCTTCACCGAGCTTGAGCCATTCTGGATGGGAATGTTGGTTTCGGCATCTGTGGGAATTGCACTCACTCTTCCCATCAGCTCTGCCGCAATCTGTGCATCAATTGGTCTTGTGGGCTTAGCTGGTGGTGCGGCAACAGCAGGTTGCTGTGCTCAGATGGTTGGCTTTGCTTTCATGAGCTTTAAAGAAAATAAATGGAGTGGTCTTGCAGCTCAGGGCATCGGCACATCAATGCTCCAGATGGGTAATATCTGTAAAAATCCGAGAATATGGATTCCCCCCACACTTGTTTCAATGATAACAGGCCCCTTATCCACATGCATTTTTAAGCTGACAATCGGTGAAGGCAATGCGGTATCATCCGGCATGGGAACCTGCGGTTTTGTTGGCCCCATAGGTCTTGCATCAGCTGAAGGCTTTGGCGGTGGAATGGATTGGATAGGCCTTGTCCTTATCTGCTTTGTTATTCCTGCTGTTTTAACTCCCCTTGTTTGCCTTGCCCTTAAAAAGATAGGCTGGATAAAAGATGGAGATTTAAAATTAGATTTATAATTTTAAAATAGAATATCTATTGTAGGGAATGGATTTATCCATTCCGAAGCGAAAGGAGCAAAAATATGAAAATCGAAACAAAATGCATACAGTCCGGCTATACCCCCGGCAACGGAGAACCAAGAGTTCTTCCAATCTATCAGAGTACCACATGGAAATATGCTTCCACCGAACAAATGGGCAGACTTTTCGACCTTGAAGAAAATGGTTATTTCTATACCCGCCTTGCCAATCCAACAAACGATGCAGTGGCGGCAAAAATTGCTGATTTAGAAGGCGGCGTTGCCGCTATGCTTACCTCGTCCGGTCAGGCAGCTTGCTTCTATGCAATATTTAATATTTGTAATGCAGGCGACCACTTTGTTTGCTCGTCAAGCGTCTATGGAGGCACATTCAATCTCTTTGGAGTAACAATGAAAAAGCTTGGCATAGATGTTACCTTCGTTGATCCCGATTCAACAGAAGAAGAATTAAATGCAGCATTTAAAGAAAACACCAAATGTATGTTTGGTGAAACAATAGCCAATCCTGCGCTCACAGTTCTCGACATTGAAAAATGGGCAAATATAGCTCATAGCCATAAGGTTCCCCTTATTATAGACAACACCTTTGCAACACCAATCAACTGTCGTCCTTTCGAATGGGGGGCAGATATAGTTGTTCATTCCACCACCAAATATATGGACGGTCACGCAACCCAGGTTGGCGGTGCAGTTGTAGACAGCGGTAATTTCGATTGGGAAGCTGCAGGTAAATTCCCCGGACTCACCACTCCCGATGAATCCTATCATGGCATAACCTACACAGAAAAATTTGGCAAAGCTGCCTATATCACAAAGCTCACAGCTCAGGTTATGAGAGATTTAGGCTCAATTCCTTCACCTCATAATGCATTCCTTTTAAATCTTGGTCTTGAAACCCTTTTCTTAAGAATGGAGCGCCACTGCTCAAATGCACAGGCAATTGCAGAGTATTTAAGCAAAAACGATAAAATCTCCTGGGTTAAATATTGTGGTCTCCCTGGTGATAAATACTATGAATTAGGCCAGAAATATCTCCCCAATGGTTCCTGCGGTGTTATTTCCTTTGGAGTTAAAGGCGGAAGAGAAGCAGCTGTTAAATTTATGGATGGTTTAAAGCTTGCCGCAATCGTAACCCATGTTGCCGATGCAAGAACCTCAGTTCTTCATCCTGCAAGCCATACTCATCGTCAGTTAAATGATGCAGAGCTTGAAGCAGCAGGCGTAACACCCGATTTAATAAGATTTTCTGTTGGTATCGAAAATGTTGAAGATATTATTGCTGATATTCAGCAGGCACTTGACAATATCTGAATAAGAGGTTATTAACAAATGAAAAATCAGATAAAAGGAACGGTGTTCCTTCTTCTAGCGGCAGTTTTGTGGGGAGCATCCTTTGTTTTTCAGAATGAGGGTGCAGAAATTATAGACCCAATAGCCTTCAACGGATTAAGAAGCCTTCTTGGCTCTTTGGCTTTGCTTCCTGTTATAGCAATTATAAGCATCATAAACAAAAAAAATGGCATAAAAAGCAAACCGTCAAAAGAAGAAAGAAAGCTTCTTTTAACAGGTGGACTTGTCTGTGGTTTAGCTCTTTGTGCAGCAGGAACTTTGCAAACCCTGGGTATAAAGCAGGGCGCAGGAGAATCAGGCTTTATAACCACTATCTATATTGTCTTTGTTCCAATTCTCAGCGTATTTCTTCGTCAGAGAATTCCAAGAAGAGTATGGCTTGCGGTTATGATGTGCTTTATTGGTCTTTATTTCCTCTGCGGAAGCTTTGCATTTAATGTAAATCAGATATATCTTCTTCTTTGTGCCTTCTTCTTTGCAATTCATATTCTGGTTATCGACTATTATTCTCCAAAGGTCGATGGTGTAAAATTATCCTGCTTGCAGTTTCTGGTTGTGGGAATAATCGATAGCATCATTATGCTTTTTGTGGATGTTCCATCCTGGAAAGAAATCGTAATATGCTTTCCAAATCTTGCCTATATGGGTTTTGTTTCCTGTTCAATAGCCTACACCTTCCAGATTATCGGTCAGAAATATATTTCAGCAACCATAGGAGCCATCTTAATGAGCCTTGAATCCGTATTTTCCGTGCTTTCCGAATGGGCTCTTCAGGGCACACTCCTTGCCCCGCTTAAAATTTTTGGCTGTGTTATAATTTTTGCAGCAGTTGTTCTTGTTCAGCTTCCGGTAAAACAAAAGCAAAACTTGACATAAGC
>JAFSBJ010000044.1 GCA_017437345.1 Clostridia bacterium
GACTTTGAGGTTCACAGAATTTTATAAATAACAAATTTTATGATAGAATGAGGAAAAAGCGCAGGGAATATTGAGCATATTTCCGAGCATTTTGACGAAATTATATCGAAAATTTGTATTTCCAAAACGAGTTCGGATAATACTCCAATGGCTATCCGGAAAGATGCAGGAAAAAACAAAGAATATTAATTTAGGGGGCTGAAATTCAGCCCCCTGATTTATTTAGAGTTTTAAATCTCCATAGCATTAATCACAGTTGTATCTGCATCTTGTAAGACACGCTGTACCGCCGATTGTTAGCGAAAAGAAAAACAGAAGAAGCCCTGATATAATAGCACCAATAATGCTTGTTGCGGCAAATGTTATACCAAGAAGCACAACAGCTGTGATAACTGTTCCGAGAATACCAATAAGAACAAGCGATAGTCCGCTACAGCAGCTTCTGCATTCAGAATTATTTCCTGTTGATGCAAGAAGCAATATAGCTAAATATACAACAGCAATTCCAAATAAAACCCATAAAAAAGCAGGCGTGATGGTTATAAGAGCAATACCGCGGAAAATTCCTGCCACAATACCTATTATAATGCTTGCAAAAATAACAAGAGACTGACATCCCGTTGTGCATCTGCAATTTGAATTTAACATATTTTCACCCCCGGTTTTAATATATGCGCATTGAGCTTATCTTGTGTTATTCAAGTCATGAGATTTTAAATACAACACTTGAATTGCAGTATTCTTTTGTGTTATAATCATTATAAAACTGGGCATTATTCATAAAGGAGTTAAAATGAATATCACAACACCACTCACAACTGAAATAATAAAAAATTTAAAAGCCGGAGATAATATAACCATAACCGGCACTATCTACACAGCAAGAGATGCGGCTCACAAGAGAATGTGTGAAGCAATAAAAAATGGTGAAGCACTTCCTTTTGATGTTGAAAATCAGATAATCTATTATGTCGGTCCCTGCCCGGCAAAACCCGGCAAGGTAATCGGTTCCTGCGGACCAACCACAAGCTATCGTATGGATGCCTACGCGCCTGAGCTTATCCGTTTGGGTTTAAAAGGGATGATAGGGAAGGGACTTAGAAATAACGAGGTGAAAGCTTCCTGCATAGAATATGGTTGCATTTATTTTGGCGCCATCGGCGGTGCGGGAGCTCTTCTTTCAGAGCATGTTAAAAAATCTGAAGTCATAGCCTATGATGACCTTGGTGCTGAAGCTGTAAGAAAGCTTACAGTCGAAAATTTCCCCCTCACGGTTATAATTGATTCAAATGGAAATGATATATATGAAACCGGAAAAGCACAATATAGAAATTTATAAAATATTTAGTCAAATACTATTGCATTTTTTTGTTTTTAAGAGTATAATATTTCCAGTGTGTTGAAAGGAGATAATGATTATGGCAGAAATAACAAAAGATACCATTATTATGGATGTATTAAAAATTGACCAGGGAACAGCGGCATTTTTCTATGAAATAGGTATGCATTGCTTAGGATGTCCCTCAGCAAGTGGTGAAACAATCGAAGAAGCTTGTGCAGTTCATGGCGTAGATGTTGATGAATTAATTGAAAAAATCAACGATTTCATCAAGGATAAATAATTTTTAGTATCATCACAGCTAATTAAAAACATACACCTTATCTTAAATGGTAGGGTGTTTTTTTTGCTTTTGTCATTCATAAAAGCCTTTACAATGCAGATGTAATTGTGCTATAATAAACTCAATAATGGGATAATGCCGGAGGTTTGTAAAAATGGGAAAGATAAATATAAAATTTAATGGCGGTAGCTTTTCTGTATATAATAGCTTTGTTGATAAGTTTATCAAGGAGGCTAATCCGTCCTACATAAAAGTATATCTCTATATGATAAGACACATAAGCGCCGGCAATTCATTTTCCCTCACCAAAATTTCTTCCGAAACAGGTCTTATAAAATCCGATGTTATAAGCGCGTTTAAATATTGGGCAGATGCAGGAGTTATAAGCTATAATGATAACCCCGACAATATTGAAATCGGAATAGTTAATCTTGATGCCATTTCTCAGGAGGAAAAATCAGGTGAGCCTGTTGTTTCCTCGGATGTTATAGAATCGGGCAAAAAAGAAGAAATAGTAAATCAGAATTCGGGTGCATTTTTTCAGCCAAATGAATCAGTTTCATCATCATATAAATCAAGTGTTGTTGTTAAAGCCATCCACGATGATGAAAAGCTTGCTCATCTGTTTTCCATAATTCAGCAAATGCTCAATAAGAATTTAAGCTCAAATGACTATAAAATAATATATAGCTTCATTGATTATCTCAAGCTTCCCGAACAGGTTATTATTATCCTTTTTGAATATTGTATTTCACTAAACAAAACAAATATGAGATACATAGAAAAAATAGCCTATAGCTGGGCAGATAATGGAATAAACACAATAGCCCTTGCCGAAGAGTACATATCCCGGAAAAATGAATATCAGAAAATGCAGGCATATTATAAATCCAAATTTAAAATAAGCGGACGAGACCTTAGCGACACAGAGCTTAAGTATTTAACAGGCTGGGTATATGACCTTAATGTTAGCGAGGAGGTTATTCTTGCCGCTTTTGAAAAAACTGTTTTAAACACAGGAAAAATATCCTTTAAATATATGGATGCCATCATCCGCGATGAAGCAAAAACTCCCGCAGAAAAAAGCAGCGCAAAGTCCACCTTCAAAAACTATCCTGAAAAATATGAAATAAGCGATAAGGAAAAATCCCGACTCGAAAGAATGATGTTGGAATATGAGGACGGTGAATAAAATTGACCACAATATCTGATATACACAGCCGCATCCTGGCTGACTATAAAAAGCTAAATGAAGAACACGAAAAGCAGAAAAAAGAACATAAAGAAAATATCTATCGCAAATACCCAAGGGTAGAACAGATAGATGATGAAATATCAATGCTTGCTGTCACATCAGCCCGCCGTGTTCTTGAAGAAAAAATATCTCCCGAAAAAGCAACAGAATTAATGAGGGAATCTGCCGAAAAATTAAAAAAAGAACGACAGGCAATCTTATCTGAAAATAACGAAATTGAAGACGATGTTATTTATGAATGTGACCTTTGCAGGGATAAGGGCATTTTAGAAGATGGCAGAAAATGCTCCTGCTATGTAAAAAAGCTTAAAGGTTACCTTTGCCTTCCGGGAGAAAAATTAAATACCGATTCAGAGTTTTTCAAAAATTCAACCTTTGATAATTTCAAGCTTTCATATTATCCCAACGAACCCGATGCAAACTGTGGCTTCGTTCCAAGAAAAATGATGAAGATGAACTATGCAAAATGCCTTAAATTTGCCAATGATTTCACGGAGGCTTCTTCAGAAAATATTCTTCTCTATGGTCCCTCAGGGCTTGGTAAATCGTTTATGGCAGCATCAATATATAATAGAGTGTGTGAAAGAGGATATTTTGCAATGTATAAATCCTCCTATAAGCTTTTTGAATTTTTGGAGGACTATAAATTCGGCAGAATATCAAGAGACGATTATTCTCTTATCTACAATACCATCTACGATTGCGAGCTTTTAATAATTGATGACTTCGGCACAGAATTCATCACATCCTACACTCAGTCTGTGTTTTTTGACCTGTTAAATACCCGACTTATGAATGGCAAAAGCACAATAATAAGCACAAATCTTAATTTTGATAAATTAAATGAAATATATCAGGAAAGAGTAACATCACGCCTTCAAAATGAATTCACAGGTCTTTTCTTCTGCGGAAAGGACATCCGCGTTTTGAAAAACGAATAAAAGGAGCTTTAAAATGCTGATAGCAGATAAATGGAATGACTATAACCTTATTGATGCCTCCGACGGTCTCAAGCTTGAAAAATGGGGAGATTTCTATCTTTCCAGACCTGACCCGCAGGCAATATGGTCATATAAAACAGAAAAAAATCTCTGGAATGATGCCCACGCTGTGTATCATCGCAGTAAATCAGGGGGCGGCTCCTGGGAATATAGAAAAAAACTCCCCGATGCCTGGCAGGTTAAATATGGTGATTTAACCTTCAATGTTAAGCCTATGGGCTTTAAGCACACAGGTCTTTTCCCTGAGCAGGCAGTCAACTGGGATTTCATAATCGATAAAATAAAATCCAGCCAGAGAGAAATAAAGGTTTTAAATCTCTTTGCCTACACAGGCGGCGCCACCGTAGCCTCAGCTTATGCCGGAGCAAAAACAGTCCATGTTGATGCTTCAAAAGGAATGGTAAACTGGGCAAAGGAAAATGCGGCATCATCCGGTCTTTCAGATGCTCCCATCAGATATATCGTTGATGACTGCGTAAAGTTTGTTGAAAGAGAAATCCGCCGCGGCAATAAATATGATGCAATCATACTGGACCCTCCAACCTATGGCAGAGGCCCCAAGGGAGAATTATGGCGCTTTGAAGATGAGCTTTTCAGCCTTGTTAAAAAATGCAATGAGCTTTTAAGCGATGACCCGCTTTTCTTTATTGTAAATTCCTATACAAGCGGCATATCTCATATGGTTGTTTCCAATGTTCTTTCCTACATAATAAAAAAATCCCATGGTGGAACCGTAACCTCCGACGAACTCGGACTCAGAATGAAATCAAACAATCTGCCGCTTCCCTGCGGATACACAACAAGATGGTTTAAATAATTGGA
>JAFSBJ010000045.1 GCA_017437345.1 Clostridia bacterium
TGAGACCAGGTGTGTTTAAAAAGCCCAACTCTGTTCCGATGGCGTTTTCGTAGGATTCTATTGCCTTGCTAAGCCATTGCATAGCATAGTTACCATAGATTGGGCCCTCGATCCACGCGCCATCGGGATAGAATAAAATCATTGAAAGCGTCATGGCATGCATACCGTTGCTTAAAAAATCGGATAAAAGCTCGGGATATTTTTCAAATATCGCGATAGCTCCAAGAGTCGAGCTTCCGTTACATACGGGGTTCCAGTTGCCGATTGATATGCCCCAGTAGCATTTATCGGCTCCTTCATAGTAGGATTTTTGAATATTGACAAGTGTCTGATTGTACATCGCATCTTCGGCAAGCTTTCTCTGGTCTTCGGTTAATGCATCATAGCACCAGTCGTATCCTATGGCAACTATACCGCAAAGTTCAGAGGTATCAAGGAAGGAATATTGCATATTCCAGTCATCAAGCTTGCAGATTGGCTCTATTTCGCTAAAGCATCTTAAAGCATAGCGCTTGTCATCGGTTAAAAGATATGCCATACCGAGAGTCAGGACTCTATCCAAGCCTTCTTCAATATCAACATAGGAATTACTAACCTTTTTATATGGAAGTGCGGGCGCTGATAAGAGAGTATTGGATTTATCAATTATATTTTTTGCCCACTTTGCCATATTGGCATCGGTTTTAACTTGTTTTTTTATTCTTGTTATATCGTCTCTATCAACAACAACTCTGGGATGGCCCGGCTTTGTTTTATTAAATGCTTCTCTTATATCACTTGCTGTGGGCCTATCGTAGAGCATGTATCTATACATAAGGTTTAGCTTGCTGTTATAATAATCCTTTATGGCATCGTCTTCATCGCCCTCTTTAAAAGGCAGCTCGCCTCTTGAGATAAGATAAAAGCCTTCACGCAGATTTACTATATTATAACCAAGCTTTTTTGCATTGTCATATAGCTTATAAAAATCCTGATTATCTTTATGAGGGAAAGAAAAGTTTACATTGCCAAAGAGCGTAACCATATCCTCTTTTGAAAGGTATGCTTCTTTTTCTTCTTCGTTATAAAGAGCAGGTTTTGATAGTTTTTTCTTTTGTCCATCTTTGAAATATGTGTTTGAATAATACATAACAGACATCATATTTCCAAGATAGTTTACAATTGTTTCCTGAGCAACCTGAATGGAACGAAGTATTTCTTTATCGGGAATTGCAGTTGGTGCTTTTCCTGAATAGCAGACAATGTCATCGATAAGTATTTCACCGGAGGTGCCTGTAAAATCACTTCTTACAGAAGATATGGCACTTGCATTTTTATATGAAAATTCAACATCTTTTGCTTTTAATTCACCATCTATATAAACATCGAAGCATCTTTCATCTATATGAATGGCTACTGCAACCCATGTCCAGACACCTTTTGATATTTTGCCCACAATTTCACCGTTTGGCAAGGCTATCTGACCTGATGCGCTGAGAGAAAGATAAGTTGTCATCATAATATCAGGACCATTGGGACCTCTGCTCAAAAGAAGAACGCCTGAGGGAGTTTTACTGTTTGTGGAAAACTTTGCTTCATACACGATATCGCGTTTGGTGGCATCTGTTACAGAATCGCCCACAACGGTTTTGGTGTTGTTAACTCTCTGATGCTTTAAATATTTATTTTCGGTGAATAAATCCATATCTACTTCACAGATGTTTGTGTCGGTATCAAGCTTTATTTTTTTAATTGCATCATCATTTTCAAAATTGTGTTTAAAAAATACTGTTGGTTCTTCTGTCTTTTCCTCGGCATTTCCTTCTGTTTGTATTTCCAAAGGAACATCAGAAATATCATGACTGAAGGAAGATTTTGGAATGTCTTTTGACGCTATAACATACAAACCTTTGTATATTGCAAGGTTATCTATAAGAACGCTGACATTTTCTTTACCTTTAACCAATATACCAAATCCGGAAATAAGCTCCGGAAACTTATCGTTTATATATCTGTTATACAAAAGTCTTGTTTTGTTTTTAAATACTGATATTGACTTATCTATGGTATCCACAGAAACAGTTATTCTTGTTGTGATGCCTTTTCCAAAGCCACCTAAAATATCACCGTCTGCAGAATTCATAGTGCCCTTTTCATCTATTGTGAGGAGTGGTTGTTTTTTATCATCAATGTCTTTGGCAAAAACCTCAGTTTCACATCTGCCAACATCCATAAAAAGTTCAAATGAAAAACTATATATTCCACTAAGCGCTTTTGTTTTTAAGAAAACATAGCTTTCCATAGCTGCCTTTGAGAGTTCAAGAGCCTTTTCTTTGCCCTCTTTAACAACAGCAACACGGGCAACACCCTCAGAGGTGCATCCGATTGGAGCACCTCCTGTGGGCATATTATTAAAGCTTTCTGATGCTATTAAATCATTATTCTTTGCATTTGCAGGAATTAATGAAAAAGCAATACTTAGTGTTAGTAAAACAGATATTAATCTCTTCATATTCTTTTACCTTTCTTATATAGAAAAGCGTTAATACTGATTAATTAGGCACCTCTCCGTTTTTGCAGGCGGGAGTGAGTGTTTCTCCTTTTAACAGTATGCACTTTATCTTTGTTGCACCATTTGTTAAAAACTCTTCTGCATCGGCATCTACTCTTGTTGTACCTTCTGCAAGACCGTTTACAGGGCAGGCATATAAGCCAACGAGTGTGTTATCTATGGTATATGATGCAAAATAGAGAGTGTATTTTTCTTCTGCAGCTTCATTTGATTCTATAACTGCGCTGAATGTTCCGTCATTATTTTTGATAGCTTCAATAACGGGTATTGTTTTTTCTGGTACTGTTGCTTTAAATGTCATTGAATAAGATGAACCATCTTTATAGGAAAAAGTTGCTGTAAGAGCTATGGTTACATCAGCTGAAGCTAATCTTGTAACACTTGCTGTGCCGTCTGATGAAACAGCGATATTAGCTTTATCTGATTTCCAGCTTATTTTTGACCCTTTAAAGAATGTGGGAAGTTTGAAATCAGCTTTTATGTTATCTAAATCCACATTTGCTTTTTCTTCTAAATCAAAGCTTTCTGTTACTTTTTTATAATAGGCTTCGTCTGTTGCAAGTGAAGAATCATATTTAATTTCAAATTCAGCATATCTACCCAAGGTTACAGGACCATCTAAATTTACCACTCTTAAAGAAATAATGTTGTTATCTCCCGATTCCAATGCTTTTATGAGCTCATCTTTAATATCATCTACTTTATGATCTGTACCGGCATAACCAACTTTACCTGCACGGTAAACTTCTGTGCCGCCCTCAGTTACACCGCCTATAAGGGCATCCGCATATGATTTGGTAAAATCTGAATATTTTTCTTTGCTGTCTGCTACTATTTCTACAGCAATGGGATTGTTTTGGGGATCACCGTATGTGCCTGATTCAAGTATTAAACTGATGGTGTTTGCAAAATAAATCTGTGGCAAATAATTTGTTAAATCAAAGTTTATAAAAGCATATCTGTCAGAGTTAGCTCCGGGAGAATCACTAGTGAGTATTCTGTCGCCTACTATTACACCGGCAGTTGTAAATGGGGCTCTATCTGTGCTTGCAGTTAATTTTTTAACAGTTAAATTTATGGGGTTTAAGGTTTTTGACTCGCCTCCATAGGAAATGGTTGGGGTAAGTGCAACCTGAACATCACTGCTTTCTGAGCGTATAACTCTGCCTGAATCTGAGTTGACAACAGCATCATTTGAAGAAACCCAGCTAATTGTTGCACCTTCAAAGGTTTTATCTAATTTTATATCCTTTGTGATTGCACTATAATCTTCATCACTTACTTTGTATGTTGAATTAAAGTTATCAGCTATCTTTTCCAATGCAGATTTTTTAATTACATTTGCTTCGAAGGATTTTTCATAGGATGAACCGTCCTTATAGGAAAGGGTTGCTGTAAGTGTTACTTTTTCATCATTGTCAGATGGTTTTGTAACACTTGCTACACCATCGGATAAAACAGTAATATTAGCTTTGTCTGATGACCAGCTTATGCTTGAACCTTTATAGTATGTGGGAAGAATGAAATCTGATGTTATATTATCTAAATCAATTCCTGCTTTTTCTTCTAAGTTAAAGCTTTCTAATATTGCCTCGTAATAAGCTTCATCGCTTACTACAGCATCGTCATATTCTATAACAAGCATCTCTCCCGTCTTTATACCTACAAAGAAATAGGAACTATCCTCAGCCAACACATCTGCTAAAACTAATCTTACTGAAAGATTATTATTATCTCCGCTTTCTAAGGATTCTATAAGCGTAGACTTAATATCATCCGAGACATGGGGACTAACATTACTGGAACTACCAATCCTTCTTGCCGAAAGGATTTCCACACCGTCACTTAACACACCTGCATCAACAACATCATTATAGTAATACCCGCCATTTGTATATTGTTCTTTGCTGTCAGGTATAATTTCCAAAGAAAACGAGTTGTCGCCAGCTTGGCCACTGGCGGCTGACCGTACTTCTAATTTTACACTATTTGCTAAATAAAGCTTGGGTAAGTAATCAGTTAAATCAAAGTTTATAAAACCAACCTGATTAGACCCAGTAGCAATCTGATCATTCCTCACATTATATTTTTGTATTGTGATCGGTTGACCTTGTACTGTTTCTGTTGCTGCATCAGCATAAGAAATATTTACACTTGTTAA
>JAFSBJ010000046.1 GCA_017437345.1 Clostridia bacterium
AACTATTCTCTACGGAACCTGCAAAAATTGCGGATAGGAATAAAAATGAAAAAACAGATAATTAAACTTTTAAAAATTCTAATATTATGTATTTTGTGTGTGGGTGTTTTTTGTTCTTGCGCCAGAGTGGAAACAAATAAGAAAGATGGTAGCATAAGTATTGTAACGCTTGGCTTTCCCCAATATGACATAGCAAGGGCAGTCTGTGGAAATGATGCAAATATCAGAATGCTTATCCGCCCCGGAACAGAGGCTCATAACTATGAACCTTCAATATCGGATATTGTTGCCATAGAAAATGCCGATGTGTTTATATATAATGGCGGAGAATCAGATGTGTGGGCAGATAAAATTCTTTCCTCACTTCGCAATAGGAACATAAAAATTGTATCCTTTATGGATGTAGAAAAAATCACTCTCTATAAAGAACGCGGTATTCACCATAGTCATTCTCATGGTGGTGAACATATCCACCATAATAAACATAAAACTCATTCCTATGATGAACACATATGGACATCTCCAAAAAACATGATGGTTCTTGTGGAGAATGTGTGTGATGTTTTGTGTGAGATAAATCCCGAAATGTCCAATATATATAAAGGCAATGCCCAAAAATACTTATCCGGGATAATAAAACTCGATGAAGAGCTTGAAGCTATTGCAGGAGAATCTTCTCATAAGCTCATAGCTGTTGCCGACAGATTTCCTTTTTTATATTTTGCAAAGGATTATGACATCGAATATATGGCTCTTTTTTCGGGATGTTCTCCCGAAGGTGATGCAGGCCCCGTGTATATGGCAGAAATGATATGGGAAATAAAGCACCACTCAATAGATTCTGTGTTTCACATAGAGCTTTCAAATGAAAAAATGGCTGATGTTATCTGCGAAAACACAGGAGCAAAAAAACTCTTGCTTCATTCCTGTCAGAATGTGAGTAAAGAAGAATTTGAAAGCGGAAAAACCTATCTTGATATAATGAAACAAAATATAGAAAATTTAAAGGAGGCGCTTTTGTAATGCCCCTTATTGAAGCAAAAAATCTTTCTGTGTCTTATGCAGGAAAAAGAATAATAGATTCAGTAAGCTTTCGGATTGAAGAAGGGGATTTCCTTTGCATTGTTGGAGAAAATGGCACAGGGAAAACAACTCTCTTAAAAGCAATAACGGGCCTTAAAAAGCCCGATGGCGGAAGTCTTGTGATGGATAAAAACCTAAAAAAAAGCCATATTGGCTATCTTCCTCAGCAAACCGATATTCAAAAAGATTTTCCGGCAGGGGTAAAGGAAATTGTGCTATCGGGATTTCTTGGGGGAATGGGGCTTATTCCCTTCTATTCTTCAAAACAAAAAGAAAAAGCAAAGGAAATTATGAAAAGCCTTGAAATAGAAGAACTTTCAAAAAAATGCTACCATGAGCTATCCGGCGGTCAGTAGCAAAGAGTGCTTCTTGCAAGGGCGCTTTGTGCTTCAAAAAAGCTTCTTATTTTAGATGAACCAACCTCCGCTCTTGACCAGACAGCCGCAGATGAATTCTACAGGCTCATTTCAAAGCTCAACAAAGAAAAAATGACAATTGTTATGATTTCCCATGATATAAAAAATGCAGTCTCTTCTTCAAATAAGGTTTTGCATCTTGGAGAAACAAAGCCTCTTTATTATGGCAGCAGAGTGGAATATGTTAAAGAATTTCTTTCCGATAAGGGGGCGCAGATGTGATGGATATTATTTATCTTATAACCAACTATGATTTTATCTGGCGCGCCTTTGTGGCAGGCCTTGCCATAACCCTTTGTGCTTCTGTTCTTGGTGTGACAATAGTTTTAAAAAGGCTTTCAATGATTGGAGATGGTCTTTCTCATATAAGCTTTGGCGCAATAGCTGTTGCCACAGCTCTTGGTTTTGCTCCTCTTAAGCTTGCAATTCCCGTTGCAGCGTTGTCGAGCATAATTCTCTTTCATCTTGGCGGCAAGAAAATGAAGGGCGACTCCGGAATTGCAGTTATTTCCTCCGGTAGCTTGGCTCTTGGAATAATTATGATTTCATATAGCGGCTCGGGCGCTGATATGAATAATTTCCTTATTGGCAGTCTTTATTCTGTTGATAAAAACGACCTTTTGGTATCAATAGGTCTTTGTGTTTTTGTGGGCATATGTTTTATTCTTTTTTTCAACAGGATTTTCTCTGTTACCTTTGATGAAGATTTTTCAAATGTAACCGGCTCCGGCACAGTAATAGTTTCAAATCTTATGGCAATACTTACCTCCCTTACCGTTGTAATCGGTATGCGTCTTATGGGAGCACTGCTTATATCGAGCCTTATAGTTTTTCCTGCTCTTTCTGCTATGAGGGTGTTTAAATCCTTTAAAAGTGTGAGTCTTTGCTCGCTTGTTATCTCCGTTATAAGCTTTTGCTTTGGTTTTTTGCTAACCCTTATTTTAGATTCTGTTCCCACAGGAGCCTGTATAACAATAACAAATCTTTTTATATTCCTTATTATGTCGTTTATTTCCTATATAAAAGAAAAATAAAAAAGCGGGCTTAGCCTGCTTTTTTAATATCTTATATTTAGTTTTTCCAGCATAAGTCTTGCCGCTTCCTGCTGGGCTTTTTTCTTGTTTGAACCCTTTGCCTTTATGGTTTTGTTATTTCCGCATATAAGCTCAACCTCAAAGGTTTTTTCGTGATCGGGACCCGTTTCGGATATAAGCTCATATTCAGGAAACATACCTCTGCTCTGACAATATTCCTGAAGCACAGATTTATAATCGGTTTCTCTTCCTCTGTGTTCAGCAGCCTCCACAATAGCCGGAGTAAGCCATGACAGAACCATTTTTTTAATATTATCAAAATCACTGTCGAGATAAATTGCCGCAATAACTGATTCCATAGCATCAGATGTCACAGAAGGTTTTTCATTTCCTCCGCAAAGAAGCTCTCCTTTTCCCATAATCATATAATCACCGAGATTAAGAGATGATGCCAGCTTTGCCAATGAACTTTCGCAGACAACAGATGCTCTGATTTTTGAAAGTTCACCTTCTGAACGGTTTTTGTAGTTGAGATATAAATACTCGCTCACGCAAAGCCCCAAAACTGAATCGCCAAGAAACTCCATTCTTTCATTGGATGATAATTTCTTATCTTTATGCTCATTGAGATATGAGGTGTGGGTGAGAGCATTTTTTAAATATGAAATATTTTTGAATTTGTAGCCAAGATGTTTTTCAAATTCATGTATATCCGACATATTTGCACCGCCTGATAATAAATCTTATATTAAAGGTTTTCGCAGTTTGCTTTTATGTAGTCAACAACATCACCAACGGTGGAAATGTTTTCAGCTTCGTCTTCATCGATTTCCATATCGAATTCGTCTTCAATAGCCATAACAAGCTCAACAACATCAAGTGAATCTGCGCCAAGGTCTTCAATAAAGGTGGTTTCCATAGTCACATCATCTTCAGCAGCACCAAGCTGGTCTGCAATTATTTTTCTTATTCTTTCAAATACCATATTATTTACCTCTTTTCTGAATATTGATATAGCATAATGATATTACATTATATTTCATTAGTCAATAATTTAATGACAACGCTTTAATATAATATCACGATACTTATCAAAAATCAATATAAAATATTGCTTTAATTTTTTTTGTGTGGTATACTCAATTTATCAAAATATACTAATAACGGGGATGGCGAAAATGAACACATATCACAGAGTATATGTCCTGGTTAACCTTGATGCTATAAAATATAATATATCTCAGATAACAAATAATATTCCAAACAATATTTATCTTATGCCTGTTGTAAAAGCTGATGCTTATGGTCACGGAGCAGAGCAGGTGGCACAGTCGATTGAAAATATGTCCCATGGATTTTGTGTTGCCACAATCGAAGAAGCTGTGCAGCTAAGAAATATAGGAATAAAAAAACCAATTCTTATTCTGGGCACACTTTCTTTCAACAATTTTGAAGAAGCTGTTTTAAATGATATAAGCATAAATGTCTATACTTCCGAAATGGCAGAAAAGCTCTCTGAGGTTTGTGAAAAATGCAAAAAAAATGCGTTAGTTCATATCTGTGTTGACACAGGAATGAATCGAATAGGTCTTTACTGTGATGATGATGGAATAGATAAAGTTTTAAAAATTGCGTCATATAAAAATCTTACTGTGGAGGGAATCTTCTCTCATTATGCCACAGCCGACGAAGAAGATAAAACAGCCAGCGTTTTGCAAAGAGAAAAATTTGATGTTTTCTGCAAAAAATTAGCCGAAAAAGGAATAGATTTTAAATACAAACACATCTGTAACAGCGCGGCTATATGTGATATGAGTGATAAATGCTATTCGGTGGTAAGACCGGGAATAATAATCTATGGTGTTTATCCTTCGGATGATGTTTCAAAAAAGATGAATCTAAAGCCTGGTCTTGAGCTGAAATCTCATGTTTCATATATTAAAAAAGTTCCGGCAGGTGAGGGAATAAGCTATGGTCATACCTTTGTCACAAAGGAAGAACGCATAATTGCCACCATTCCTGTCGGCTATGCCGATGGGTACCCCAGGGCTCTTTCAAATAAGGGAAGGGTAATTATAAATGGTCAGTATGCCCCCATAGTTGGCAGAGTTTGTATGGATCAGTTTATGGTTGACATTACAGATATCCCCGGTGTCAATATTGAAGACACAGTCACCCTTATTGGTTATGACGGGGAAGCGTGTATTACGGCAGATGAGATAGCAAATCTTTGCGGAACAATAAGCTATGAAATCCTTTGTCAGATAGGCAAGAGAGTTCCAAGAATATATAAATAAGATAATAGTGAATAGAGAAAAGAGAATAGAAATAGTTGAAATCCGCCCTTGCAGGCGGATTTCTTCATTTTCTTTTCACTCTTCACTCTTCACTTTTCACTATTCCCTATTACATGTTTTCCGTATATCCTTTATCTTCCTTCAGATTCTCTCCCTTTGCGGCTGATGTTGCAAGAAAGTCGCATCTTTCGTTTTCGGGATGTCCGTCATGACCTTTAACCCATCTTAGTTCAACATCGTGAATATTTAAAAGCCTTATAAGCTCTTCAAAAAGCTCCTTGTTTTTAACCTTTTCTCTTTTGCTGTTTTTCCATCCGTTTTTCTGCCAGGAATCAATCCATTTCTGGTTAACAGAATCCACAAGATACTTTGAGTCGCTGTAAAGAATAACCTTGCAAGGTTCTTTAAGGGCATTAAGCCCTGTAAGAGCTGCCATAATTTCCATGCGGTTGTTGGTTGTACATTCAAAACCCTCAGATATTTCCTTTATCTTTCCCATGTAATTAAGAATAACACCAAACCCGCCTTTTCCGGGATTTCCGCTGCAGGCACCGTCGGTATATATAGTAACTTCCTTCATATGCTTAACCTCTTGTATTGAGAACTCTTTTACTTACCTTCTGAATCATAATTTTGTCTATTGTGGGATATGTTGAAAAAATAATTATAAATCCGCAAAGTGAGAAGAATATAACAGGAATAACGATTCCGGCAATAATTCCGGTTAAGGTGAGTGAATAAATAAGACCTGCTATAATAATAGCCAAAAATGCAGTTATCAGAACATTAAGGGGGAGCTTTGCAATTGCAAAAATAAGAGCGTTTTTAAAAAGCTTGCCAAAATCCAATTTAAAAGTAACCATCATGGTGTAAATGTAGTAATGAGCCCAGGTGAAAACGATAGTTACTGCCATAACAAATATCGCCCCCATCATAGGGATGACTGTTCCCATTTCGGGAGCGTCAACGGGCATAATATAGAGATAAAACATAAGAGCCACATAAAGCACAAGATACCCTGAAATATCAATAACGCTCATTATAATACCCTGTTTGAAATTCTTTTTGAAATGCTCAAAAAAATCACTCATAACCCAGCTGTGTTCTCTTCTTTGCATATTTCTTATAACATAGGTAAATCCGGCTGTTGCAGGGCCTGTTATAAAAACAGAAACCACAAGAAGAATTGTTCCTGCAAGAGATGGAGTAAATATCACAGGTGGATATTTTAAAATATCTGCTGAAGTTTCAATAAGAGAATTAACTATCACTGAATAGTAAATTCCTAAAATAAGAGGTAACAGACATATAAAATATATAAAATTAAGTCCTATAAGTCTTGTGAATTTTTCAAAAAACAATTCAAAAAAAAGAAAAAATCTTCTTTTTTCAGGAGCGTTTTTATCAATGCCCTTTCCAGGCTTGGATTCTTTTGTAATATATTTTGCCATTTTAAAACCTGCTTTCGTGAAATTGTTGTCCGCAAAAAGCGATAGCTTATTTTATCACAAATCTGAAATAAAATCAATATCAACAAAAAGCTCTGCACCAAATAACTTGATACAGAGCTTTTTATTTTCATTCATAATAGCTTTAGGGCTATTATTTCATAGATTCTTCGTAGGATTTGATCATTTTTTTAACCATCTGACCACCGATAGAACCAGCCTGTCTTGATGTTAAGTCACCGTTATAACCCTGTTTGAGGTTAACACCAACTTCTGATGCAGCTTCCATTTTGAATCTTTCCATAGCTTCTTTAGCTTCAGGAACAACATTTTTAGCCATAATTTTTTTACTCTCCTTGAAAAATAATTGCAAATTAGCTTTGCAATAACTATTTTGCTCCGGGAGAGCATTTATATTCAGGTAGTTTTTAGCTTAAAAGTTATTTTCAGGAAATTATTTCGTTTTCTGTTTTTTCACCATTTATTCCACTTGCAACCTCCATTTTTGAAATGGAAATTTCATAAGCAGTTTTTGTTATGCTTTCTTCTTCAGAGATTTTTTTCTGGTATTCTCTTGATTGAATTCTGCCCCAGATTTTTATATTGTCGCCAACGCTTAGCCCCGATGAAAATCTTGCATTTCTTCCCCAGGCAATGCAGGGGATATAGTCGGATTTATTGTATGCACGATTGACAGCAATTAAAATATCTGTTATTTCCCTTCCAAAAGGTGTGGTTCTGTAGACAGGTGGCTTGCATAAAAATCCGTTAAGATAAATATAGTTTGGATTTTTCTGACTTTCCTCCGGAGAAAATTCATCTGAAATGGCAATATCTCTGGCAAACACAGTAAGAATAAGCTTGCTTCCTGTGTCGGAATAATTGTTGTACGAGCGGAATTGCCCGCTTACGGTTACAAAGCTTCCTCTGCTAAGGTCTATGCAGCTTAAAAGCCTTTCTGAAACAGTAACATTTATATAGTCACATATATCAGAAAGTCTCATAACTCTCAGCACAAATGAGTAAAATGCCTCACCGTAGATTTCATGACTCACACTAAGCTCGCTGTCCACAAGCCCTGTAAGCTGAACCTCATTGTTTAAATTTACATTGTCCATGGTTAGTTTTCCGTCCTCTCATAAGTTTATATTAAAGTTTATTCCCCTGATGGAAAATTATTCTATTAAAGTTTCGCCTTTTTATCCTCTGAAAAAACCATATCTGATAGTTTGCCTGTGTATCCGATAATATTCTATCTTTTGCGATTGAGTTTTTGAAAAAATAGTAGTTTAAAATTCAAATTATGCGTTTGTTATCCTTGACAAAACATAACACAATAGGATATAATGTACTGTATGATTTTATGTAATTTTATGCGTAGATATATTGGAGGTACTTATGTCAGGACATTCAAAATGGAATAATATTAAACATAAAAAGGAAAAATCTGATGCTCAGAAAGCCAAGATTTTCACCAAAATGGGCAGAGAAATTGCTGTTGCTGCAAAATCCGGCGGCAGTGACCCCGAAACTAACGGTCGTCTTAAAGATGCTATTGCAAAGGCTCGTTCTTTCAATATGCCAAATGATAACATCGCCAGAGTAATCAAAAAAGCTGCCGGCGAACAGAATATGGATAACTATGAAGATATCAATTACGAAGGCTATGGTCCAAGCGGCGTTGCTGTTATAGTTGAAACCCTTACAGATAACCGCAACCGTACTGCAGGTGATTTAAGACACTATTTCGATAAATTCGGCGGTAACCTTGGAACAAATGGTTCGGTATCATGGATGTTTGACCAGAAGGGCATACTCATCGTTAATAAATCAGATTCAGTTGACGAAGATGAACTCACTATGGACGCTCTCGATGCCGGTGCCGATGATTTTGGTGTTGAGGATGAATTCTACGAGATTTCAACCTCACCCGAAGAATTTCACGCTGTAAGAGACAGTCTTGAAGCAAAAGGCTATGTTTTTGAATCTGCAGGTCTTGAAATGATTCCGCAGAATTATATCACCCTCACAGATGAACACGATATATTAATGATGGAAAAGCTTATTGAACATCTTGAAGATAATGATGATGTTCAGAATATCTATCACAACTGGGAAGAAGCAGAATAAAATCCGTATAAAGCATCTGTTTTGATTTTTACCAAATAATAAACACACAGGAGGCTTTACAAGGTGGATAAAATTCTCATTAACGGCGGCAAAGCCTTAACGGGCGAAGTCCATATCAGCGGAGCCAAAAATGCGGCTGTTGCCATTCTTCCTGCTGCTCTTCTGGTAGAAGGAAAATGTATTATAGAAAATGTTCCCGATATAAGTGATGTTGACAGTATAATAAAAATGATGTCATCTCTTGGGGCAAAGGTTGAAAAAATAGATTATAACACAGTTTCTGTGGATGCCACAGCTCTCAGTCAGTGGAGAGCAAATCCTGAGCTTGCTCTTAAAATGAGAGCATCCTATTACCTTATGGGTGTTCTTATCGGGAGATTCCATAGGGCAAGTGTTCCACCACCGGGTGGTTGCAATTTTGGCACACGCCCCATAGACCAGCATTTGAAAAGCTTTGAATCTCTGGGATGCAGCATAGAATGTGATGAAACCTTTGTCAATATTGATGCTTCTCTTCTGTCGGGGGCAAATGTGTGCTTTGATGTTGTAAGCGTCGGAGCCACAATAAATGCAATTTTAGCAGCTGTTCTGGCTCCGGGAAAGACTGTGCTTGAAAACTGTGCTAAAGAACCCCATGTTGTTGACCTTGCCAATTTCTTGAATTCTGCAGGAGCAAGAATTGTCGGTGCAGGCACAGATGTTATAAAAATCCGTGGCGTTGAACATCTCACCGGTGTTACATATTCAATAATTCCCGATCAGATAGAAGCCGGAACATATATGGCGGCGGCTGTTGCAACAAGGGGAAATATTTTAGTTAAAAACATCATCCCCAAGCATCTCGATTGCATAACCTCAAAATTTATCGAGATGGGTGTTAAAATTGAAGAATATGATGAAGAAATTCGTGTAATAGCAGATAAACCCCTAAAAAGCATAAGGGTAAAAACATTCCCATATCCCGGTTTTCCCACCGACCTGCAGCCCCAGATGGTTGTTCTTTTGGCAACGGTTGAAGGAAAAAGTGTGGTAACGGAGGGGGTTTGGGAGTCGCGGTTTCAATATATAGAAGAGCTTGAAAAAATGGGTATCAGAGTTTCTGTGGATGGCTCAGTTGCTACGATTGATGGTGGTGCTCCGATTAAGGGGGCAAGCCTTAAGGCAACCGATTTAAGGGCAGGAGCGAGCATGATTATTGCAGCTCTTGCCGCAGAAGGCACAAGCGAGGTTTATGAGCTTCGTCACATTGACAGAGGTTATGAACATATAGTAGAAAAGCTTCGCGGAATCGGAGCAGATATCGAAAGAATCGATGACTAAATTTTTAAGCCTTTTCAGTTCAAGCTCAGGAAATTCGATTCTCATATCAAATGATGATACAAATATCCTGATTGATGCCGGAGTAAGCGCAAGCCGGATTGCAGCTTCTCTTGATAAAGCAGGGATAGGGCCGGAACAGATAGATGCTATATTTGTTACTCATGAACATAGCGACCATATATCCGGAATCCGTGTTCTTGAAAAGAAATATAATATCCCCGTGTATGCCAATGCACCAACAATGGAAGGCGTTTTAAAAAGCGCTCCGTCGATTGCACCCGGCAATGCCCGAATTATATCGGCATCAAATGTATATGACATACGCTCTATGAAGATTAAACCTTTTATAACCCCTCATGATTCCGCATCATCTTTAGGATATGTTATTGAATCAGAAAACAAAAAATACGCAGTTGCCACAGACACCGGCTGCATCACAAAAGCAATGCTTTCAGCTCTCGCGGGGAGTGAAGCTGTTGTGATTGAAGCAAACCACGATATAAAGATGCTTGAAGGAGGACCTTATCCCTATCCTTTAAAAAGAAGAATTCTTTCAGACAAAGGGCATCTTTCAAACGATAAATGCGCTTGGCTTGCAACCCAGCTTGCAATCTGGGGAACAAAGAGAATTCTTCTGGGACATTTAAGCAAAGAGAATAACACGCCTGCCATAGCTTTTAACTGTGTTAAAAAAAGTCTTGAATCAAATGGCTTTAAGCTTGGAACAGATGTTATTCTGAAGGTTGCAGAGGCTGATGATGTAAGCTTTATATAGTTTTTGCAAATAAATATTGACTTATCTGTAAAAATAGGGTATACTTTAGCCAAGGTAGAGGTGCGACAGATATCAGTAGTGGGATAAAAGCTCAAAACAGCTCCCATAAAAGGATTTGCCGCCGAAATCTGCACATTCTGTTTTGAGATATGCAGGTTGGTGTGTGTTAAAAAATGGCACGCACTGTCACTTTAAGTGGAGAGCTATCGGGGGTATAATACACAAAAAGTATCTTAAACCGTCGAGAGCTTTCTCAGACGGTTTTTTTTGTTTTAAAATAAAAATCAGGAGGTTTCACTAATGAAAAGCAAAAAACTAATTAACATTTGTGCCATCTTAGTTGTGCTCATTGTTGTTGCAGTTGCTGCTTTCACAGTTAAAACAACTGCCACAGTTGATTGTGGTGCGTGTGGCGGTGCTGGTGAAAGAATCGAAATGGTGTGTCTTGACTGCGAAGGTGCAGGAGAAGACTGCACAGCCTGCGACGGAAAAGGCGGAGCAGGCGAAATGATTGCCTGCGCAGATTGTGAAGGCTTGGGTCGGGTTGCTGCTGATAACAACTATTATGCAACCTTTGTATCACTCCTTCCCCCTGTGATTGCAATTGCCCTTGCTCTTATCACCAAGGAAGTGTATAGCTCACTCTTTGTTGGTATTGCAGTTGGCGGTCTTTTTGCAGCAAACTTCAAACCTGTTGCGGCAGTTGATAACATTGTAAGCGGCGGTCTTATCCAGGCAGTGTCCGACACAGCAGGCATCTTTGTATTCCTTGTTGTCCTCGGAATAATGGTAGCTCTTGTAAATAAAGCAGGCGGAAGTGCTGCTTTTGGAAGATGGGCAGAAAAGAACATCAAATCAAAAATCGGTGCATCAATTGCCACATTTATTTTAGGTGTTCTCATCTTTATTGACGACTATTTCAACTGCCTGACAGTTGGCTCTGTTATGTGTCCTGTTACTGACAAACACAAAATCTCAAGAGCAAAACTTGCATATTTAATAGATGCCACAGCAGCTCCTGTTTGTATGATAGCACCCATTTCATCATGGGCAGCGGCAGTTTCCGAATATGCCGGCGATGGTGCAGATGGTCTCACACTTTTCATCCAGGCTATTCCATATAATTTCTATTCACTCTTAACCTTTGTATTCATCATAGCCTTAGTGCTTATGAAATTTGACTATGGCTCAATGAAGCTTCATGAATTAAACGCTGCAAAAGGTGACCTTTTCACAACAGGTGAAAGAGTGGAAGCTGCAAACGAAAAAGAAGCAAATCCCAAAGGCAGAGTTATAGACCTTGTTCTTCCCATAATTGTTCTTATCGCAATAAGTGTGTTTGCCCTTGTGTATGTTGGCGGTATCTTTGACGGTGCATCATTTGTAGAAGCATTTGGTAACACAGATGCCACAGTTGGTCTTCCCTGGGGCGGCATTATCACTCTTGTAATAACAATGGCATATCTTATTTTAAGAAAAACCATCACCTTCAAAGATGCAATGGAATGTGTTCCAAAAGGATTTATAGCAATGGTTCCTGCCATTTTAATTCTCACCTTAGCTGCATCACTCAAAAATGTAAACGGACTTCTTGGCTCCGATGCATTTGTTGACCAGATGCTCGGCGGTGCTGCAGCACTCCAAAGATTCCTTCCCGCAATCATTTTCCTTGTTGCAATCGGTATTTCTTTTGCCACAGGAACATCATGGGGAACATTTGGTATTTTAATTCCAATAGTTCTTGCAATCTTCCCTGTTGGAAGCGAACTTGGCATCATTGGTATGTCAGCTTGTCTTGCAGGTTCAGTATGCGGAGACCACTGCTCACCAATTTCCGACACAACCATTATGTCTTCAGCCGGTGCTCAGTGTAACCATATAAATCATGTTTCAACTCAGCTCCCCTATGCAATAACAGTTGCAGCTATTTCCTTTATTATGTATATAGTTGCAGGCTTTATTCAGAACTGGATGATTCTTCTTCCTGTTGGTGCTGTGTTAACAGTTGCTATTCTTTTTGTTATTAAATCAATGACCAAAAAAGAAGCGTAAGATTAAATAATAATTATAAATTCGGGGTACTTTAAATAAGTACCCCGAATTTTTTGAAAAATTTTTTAAAAAAGCTTGACAATATCTGCATTTTCTGTTAAAATATCATTCGTACTCTTTGAGAAAACAAAATATAGCCCTGTCGCCAAGTTGGTAAGGCACCGGATTCTGATTCCGGCATTTCGGAGGTTC
>JAFSBJ010000047.1 GCA_017437345.1 Clostridia bacterium
ATGTTTTATATTTTTTATAAAGTCTTCTGAAAAGGTTTTCTGAGTCAGAATCTTCAATCAAAGAATATACATTGCTTTCCCTTAAATCTTCTCCATCAAATTCAAAATCGCAGTATATAAAACGATAGCTGGGTGTGTGTATGTTCATAGTATAATCCGCATTATGCGCAAGATATAATATATCCCCCTGATTTACGGTAAACACACGGCCATCATCAAAACTATAACTGCAACTGCCTGACAAAATATATACAAAAGCATCGCTATGCCTGCCTCTGACATAAATCGGCTTTGTATGATTATTTATCTCGGATTTTATAACGCTTATTAACTTTTTAAAAAACAATTGTGATGTGGCTATATCGACTTTCCCCATACTTTTTTTACCTTTCCTGTTTTCTAATATTATAATTGCAACCACCATAAAAATCAAGATATTTTATGAATTTTGTTTCGAAAAGTATAAAATTTTCGTTTTTTCATATTTACAATCAAGGGAAACCTTTTGTATAATAGCAGTATAAGGAGGGGAGTGGATATGTCAGAGGATGTCAGACTTTTTGCAGACTGTCATTGTGAATTATCAGAATCGCCTATGTGGAATGAAAAAGATAAAATGCTTTACTGGCGAGGCTTCCACGGAGAGCTATACAGAAAAAGAATCAATAATGATGTTAATGATTTTGAATGTTTTCAGCTAAATATCGGGAACATAGGCAGTATGGTTTTTACAGACAGCGATTATATCCTTTTGTTCGCAGACGGTGGCAAAATATGGAAATGGAAGCCATATTTAGAGCCTATATTATACAAGAATTTTCAGAAAACCCTCTTCAATGATGTTATTGCCGACCCGAAAGGCCGTGTCTATTGCGGGATGCTTGCCGAAAACTTTTTCGACAGAAAAAGGAGGGGAGAATACGGCTCCTTATGGATGCTTGATAATGACCGAAATTTAATCTGTCTTGAAAATGATACAGGAACTGTTCCCAACGGCATACGGTTTTCACCGGAGCTTGATAAGCTGTATTTCGGTGTTACTGACCACGACTGCGTATATGTATACGATTACGAGGCAGAAACAGGGAAAATCAGCAACAGGAAGGTGTTCGCAACAAATTGTTGCCCTGACGGTATGGCAATGGATGTAAACGGCAATCTTTGGGTTGCGTGTTGCCAGCCGGGCAGACCGCTTTTATGCTATAACCCTCACGGTGAGCTTACTTGCGAAATATATTTTCCTGTGCACCGCATTATAAGTGTTGCTTTCGGCGGGGAAGACAAGTCTCTTATGTTTGTTACCACAGCTCACGAAAATCAACCAGAAGGCGACCACGACGGTGGAGTTTTCGTTGTAGAAAACACAGCCGTCGGCGCAGATGAATTTGTATTGAAGGGAATGTGATTTATATGTCATTAAACAGAGAAGAGTTATTTGAATATGCGACTAAACATATTAAAACAGATGACAACTCCGATGTTCTGGAACTGGATTGTAAGAATATAATATTTCTTTTGGATAACTGTGAAATTACAGTGCCTGAAAGCAACCGTTTTTTCATAACCGTAAACTGTGAAGGGATCCAAAAAAATATATACAATAAAAGAATGCACCTGTTTTCCCACGAAATCGCTGAAAGCGGTCTTTATGTCGGCGATGAAGCCCGTGCATACACCGGCTATTATGATTTTAGCCACACAACAGCCCAGTGGGAAAGTGTGCTTTCTCTGGGGATTACAGGTCTTAGAAAACGAATATCCGAGTATGCCGAAAAAAATAAAGGCGACGAAAAGAAAGATAGATTTTACAAAGAAATATCCAAAGTCTATGACGCCGCTTTGCGCTTCTTGAAGCGAGCCTCCGATGCCGCTGCGGCTTGCGGAAAAAATGAAATGGCGGAGGGTATTAAAAGTCTTACGGAAAATGCCCCGAAAAATTTATTTGAAGCAATGCAGACAACCATTATTTACTATGTTCTTCAGCATATGTTTGAGGGGACATATCTTCGAACCTTGGGAAGACTGGATTCTCTGTTTTATTCATATTACGAAAAAGAGAATAAGGAAAATGCAAAAGAGCTGGTTTTGGCTTATTTAAAAGAAATTGATACTCTCAAAGCCCCAGCAAATACGCCTTTTGCTCTTGGGGGAACCGATGAACACGGAAACAGCCTTATAAACGAGCTTTCCTATGTATTTGTAGAGGCATATAAAAAGGCAAATACAAACAATACAAAGTTCCATTTACTGTGCAATGATAATACCCCTGCCGACATTATCGAAAGTGCATTTGAGGGAGTTCGAAACGGCAGCAACAGTATATTCTTTATGTCGGACAAGAAGATTATTGAATCTCTTGAAAAACTCGGCGAAGACCGCAAAGATGCACTTAATTATCATGTTGTGGGCTGCTATGAATGTGGCGGAGAAGGGGAACTTACTTCCTCCTGTAACGCAAGGGTAAATCTTCCGTTAGCTCTGGAATTTGCCCTTAACAACGGAAAAACATTTATCGCAGATAAACAGGCAGGGCTTGAAAACAATGGCCGGTTTGAAAGCTTTGATGCTCTGTATAAAGAATTTTTGCGCCAGCTTGTATATATGTGTAACTGTGCTATGAAATTAACCGATTTGTGTGAGGTTCATTACAGAGATGTTCATTCTGCCCCCATTCTTTCAGGAGTATATGTATCAGCCTTGGAAAAGGGCGGGGATTTATACTGCGATTATACCGCAAAATATAATAATTCCTCCGTCAATGCCCTTGGCCTTGCAACAGCTGTGGATTCTCTTGCGGCAATTAAAAAGCTGGTTTTCGAAGACAAAACAATGTCTCTTTCCCGCTTGACTGAAATATTAAAGTCAAACTGGGAAAACGAGGAGCCTCTTCGTTTGCTTGTTAAGAACAAATACCCTAAATTCGGATTAAATGACAAAAACACAGACAACATAGCTAAAAACATCGTAGATGTGCTGCACCAGGCTATAAGCGGAAAACCTAATGTTAAGGGCGGTATATACAGACTGGGCCTGTTTTCAATCGACTGGCGATGGGAATTCGGCTTAAAAACAGGGGCATCCGCTGATGGCAGATTAAGCGGCGAAACACTCTCCCAAAACACAAGCGCCACTTTCGGTGCCGATAAAAACGGTGCAACCGCCCATCTTCTTTCCATTGCCACAATTGATGCTTCCAAAACGCCAAACGGAACCATTGCAGACATCGACCTTCACTCCTCTGCCGTAAAGGGCAAGAATGGAATAAATGCCCTGACCTCTACTTTAAAGACATTCTTTGATCTGGGAGGTTTTGGTGTGCATTATAATATTCTTGACACAGAGACTTTAAAGGATGCCAAATTAAATCCTGAGAAGTATCCTAACTTGCAGGTAAGAATCTGCGGTTGGAATGTTTTGTTTTCAGCGCTGAGCGAAAAAGAAAAAGATGAATTTATAGCGAGGTCAATTAAATGAAAGGCTTAATTTCAGGCATAAAGCGTATGGAAATACATGATGGCGACGGGCTCAGAACAACCGTTTTCTTTAAGGGATGTCCTCTTAAATGCATCTGGTGTCATAATCCTGAAAGTATATCCTTTGAAAAACAGGTTGCTTTTTTCAAAGAAAAATGCATCTCCTGCCAACTTTGCAAATGGGAGAGAACTCCCAAAACTGCTAAAAGCTGTCCAACCTCAGCTCTTGTCTTATACGGTGAAGAATACGAAACAGACGCCCTTATAGAAGAAATTATGAAAGATGAACTGTTTTTCAGAAACGGCGGAGGCGGAGTTACCTTATCCGGAGGTGAATGCCTTTCTCAAGGTGATTTTGCAACAGATGTTGCAAAAAAACTCAAGGAAAAAGGAATAAGCGTTTATATAGATACCTGCGGATTTGTAAAACGCGAGGTTCTGCAAAAAATTATGCCATTTACGGATAAATTTCTGTATGATATAAAGGCAATAACTCCCGAGGTGCATAAAAAGTCCACAGGTCAGGACAACGCGTTAATATTAGATAATCTTTGTTTTCTTTCGGAAAATAACGCCAAAATAGAAATCCGTTATCCTCTTATTAAAGGTTATAATGACAAGGAATGTGCAAAAATCGGCGAATTTTTACAGGATTTAAAAGGTATAACAAAGGTAAAGGTTTTACAGTATCATAACTTTGCAGGCTCAAGATACGAAGCCCTTGATATGCAAAACACCTTGCCGGAGGCCGAAACAACTTTTGATGATGTTCAGAAAGCCGTTGAAATTCTTAAAAGCTATAACTTAAATGCCGTAAACGGAATACAGGAAGACTAACCCTAAATAAAACAAAAAACCGACTATTGTCGGTTTTTTTATTTTATTGTAATCTTTATATATTCGTAATGGAAATTGTTCCCTCTCTGAATTGCTTGCCATTTAAATCTTCACATAGAGCTATGATAGGCGTGCTTGCCCACGGATGACAAAGGCTGGTATTCCATTTCTGTTCCTTGCCCCAGGCTTCAAAACAGGTTGTCGCACCTTCTCTCAACATATTCACCCAGGAATGCTCTCCTTCGTTTATGAGAAGCCTGAATTCTTCCTCATAAGCATTTATATTAGCAAGTCCTTTCAATACAAAGTAAGCCATATAAACTCCGCAACACAGACCCTTTTCCATTATGAAATTCTTTATGTCTTCATACATTTCGGGCTCTGCTATTCCAAAATAAAGCGGAAGAGCATTTGAATGAAGCGAACTATGACTAAGTTTTTCTGTATCACAGAAAAGACCTGTTTTGGGATTGTAAAATGCACTTACATATGCTTTTATAAGACCGTCTGACCGTATGCTCTGCTTAATATTAAGCCTTTTGGCAATTTCCTCCGCCGATTTATAAGCTCCTATATAGAAAGCATTTAAAACATTATGGCAATCAATATGACCATTATCGTTTTCAAGGTTTGCATCATACCCGTCTCTTAAATTAACAGGCCAGTCAACAAGATTTGGCTTATCATAAACATTATCTAAAAGCCCGTCTTCTCTTTCATAAGCCCTGAATTCATCAAGAATCCCCTCAATCACAGGATAAAGCTCTCTTGCAGTATCAGAATCTTCGGTAAGTTTCAGATAATTTAATACCTGAAGAGGATATTGCAAAGAATAATCTGCAAACTCCTGCATAGTTCCTGCATTTGCCACCGCCATAAGAGCCTTGCTTACTTTTGCTGTATTGGCATAATCATATAAATTCTTTTTAAAATATTCTTTATCTTCGGTAAGATAAAAATGAGAAAGACCGCTTACTGTGAAATCTCCCAGATATGCCCCTTTTTCTCTGCTGACACAGTCTAATATCGCACCCTGAGAACCATATTTAACGGCATTTTTACATATCTTCCATATTTCTTTTATGTGTGGGATGTCGGTTTCTACTGTTCTCTTTTCTTCAAATTTATGATGCCGCACAATTGCCGAAACAGAAGATGTGTCAATATCCCTATCTGTAAACACATTGACATATCGGAAAATCTTATAGTCGTAAAATTCGACTTCATCTTCCTCTCCCGAAAGGATAAGGGTTTCATCGTAGTTGCAGTTGCAACGCATCTTATGTCGCACATACATCGGCTCATCTGAAAGCTCTTCTCCGCAGAGGATACGCACTTTCTGTCCCTTTCTGCCCTTTATCTTCATGTAAAACTGACCGCTTATTTCAGTCCCGAAGTCGATAAAGTATTTTCCCTCTTCAATTTTACTGATTTCTTTGGGGCTGACAGAATACACATCTAAGGTAGGAACAGGGTTTCTCGCAAATATATGGTCATCCGCCGGATTTACAATTGCATTTTTATACCCATTTTCATCAATGATTATATTATTAAAATTCCTGTCTTTGAGATTAAAATCGATATTTTCAAGGAACTGAGTTTCATAACCTATGAGTTCCCCGTCAAATTCCATTGCTCTTTTATATTTCCAGCTTTCATCCGTTCCGCATATAAGCTCATTGTCCGAATAGATATCTGCTATAAGCCCCATACGGTTATCCCCACTAAAAAAAGCACGGTTTATTCTTCCGTGATAGAAAACATGGGCAACAATAACATTCTCCCCTTTTTGAACATAAGGAGAAATGTCCACGCGGTTATAGTTATAAAATTCAGGATAAGCAGAAGCAGGCCCCTGACAGACAAACCTTCCGTTTATATAAAGTTTATAATAATCATCTGCGGAAATATTTATATATACATTTTCACACTTTTTAAGAGAAAAGTTTTTCCGAAAATAAGCATGGTAATTTTCAACAGGACTTTTGGGAATTTGTTTTTTCTCTTTCTCTGTATGATATATATCAAGAGGTTTTAACGCTATAAATTCTTCAGTGGTTATCCAGCCGGATTTAAAACACATATATAGTCCTCCTTAGTTGGTTTAAAGTGCTGCGTTGTTATAATTATATCTGCTATTTAATTATACCTGATTGCAAAAGTAAAGTCAACAAAAAAGGGATGCAAAAGCATCCCTTTTTTTGAAAATAATCAGTCGCTCTGTAAGCCGAGTTTTGTCATTTAAGATGGCGGATATATGACAAAATTTTTTTAGGAAGTTTTGGGATAAGCTAATGAAATTACTTGAAGAAGGATGTACTAAATTTACTCCGCGCATATGCCGACATACTTACTGTCCCGATTTTTATTTTCATTTTAAGTTCATTGACAAAAAAGTTGTTATTTGTTATACTTTCTGTAAAGAATATTAAATGAATGTTCTTAATTAAAAATTGGAGGGATTTATTTATGGGAGTTTTAGGGATATTTTTATTTGTCATTTTGATTATTTTAATTGCGAATATTAAAATTGTTCCCCAGGCCCACGAGTTTGTTGTTGAACTTTTAGGAAAATACAGAGCAACCTGGTCTGCGGGCATTCATATTAAAATACCGTTTATAGAAAGAATTTCAAAAAGGGTTACATTAAAGGAACAGGTGCTTGATTCACCGCCTCAGCCTGTAATTACTAAGGATAATGTAACAATGCAGATAGATACTGTTATTTACTATGCGATTTATGACGCTAAATTATATGCGTACGGGGCGGTTAATCCGATTTCTGCTTTATCAAATCTTGCTGCAACAACTCTCAGAAATATAGTGGGCGAACTGGAACTTGACGGGACGCTTACATCCAGAGATACGATCAACGGAAAGATGACATCCATATTGGATGAAGCGACAGACAAGTGGGGAATCAAGGTTCATAGAGTTGAACTTAAGAATATTATCCCACCGACTGAAATTCAGAACGCTATGGAAAAGCAGATGAAAGCTGAGCGTGACCGAAGAGAAACTATGCTCCAAGCCGAAGGTCACAAGGCAGCAGCTATAACCCGTGCAGAAGGGGATAAGCAGGCAATGATACTTGCGGCAGAAGGCGAAAGAGATGCGAGAATTGCAAGAGCTGAGGGCGAAGCAAAAGCTATTTATCTGTCCAAAAAAGCAGAGGCAGATGGACTTGCAGCTTTAAAAGAAGCCGGAGTAGACGCGGCGGTTCTTGAACTTAAAAAATATGAAGCTCTGGTTGCTATGTCTAACGGAAAAGCATCAAAGATAATAGTTCCGACAGATGCTGTGGAAATGACAAAATCAAATGTTGTGTTTGCTGAAACAACAGGATTAGGAGACAAAACTGACCCTGACAAAGAATAAAATAATGTAAAAAACCAACTCGGGACAAGGATTTCTTGCCCCGAGTTTTTTTGTTATACTTCTGTTTAAATTTGAAATACTATAAACAGAGGTGAAAACATGCAATCATTATGGAATAATATTGAAAAGCCAGAGTTTAATTCTCTTAAAGGCAATATAAAAACAGATGTTTTGATTATCGGCGGAGGACTATGCGGGTTGCTTTGTGCTTATATGCTTAAAAATGCAGGAGTGGACTGTGTTTTGGTGGAAGCCGACAGAATATGTGCAGGAATAACCAATGGAACTACCGCCAAAATTACCGTTCAGCACGGCCTTATATATGATAAAATAATAAGTAAATACGGAATTGAAAAAGCGAAGCTTTATTATGAAAGCCAGAAGAAAGCCTTTGATCTTATGACCAAACTTGCAGAAGAGATGGATGCTGATTTAGAATTTTGCAACTCTTTTGTGTATTCCTTAAACGACAGAGGAGTAATCGAAAAAGAGGTAGAGGCGCTAAATAAAATTGGGTGCGACGCTGAATTTTGCGAAAAAACAGAACTGCCGTTCAGTGTTGCAGGAACAGTCAAAATAGAAAATCAGGCAAATTTTCATCCCCTGAAATTTGCTTATAATATATCAAAAGATTTGGAGATATATGAAAATACAAAAGTGCTTGAAATGAAAGGAAATAGGGGCACAACAAACAAAGGAACAATAACTGCAAAGAAAATTATTGTGGCGACCCATTTCCCGTTTATTAATAAACACGGCGGATATTTCCTTAAAATGTATCAGCACAGGTCTTATGTGCTTGCCTTAGAAGATGCCCAAGATATAAAAGATATGTATGTTGATGAGGCGAAAAAGGGATTGTCTTTCAGAAGATACGGGGATTTATTGCTTCTCGGCGGAGGGAGTCATCGGACTGGTAGTCAGGGCGGATGCTGGGGTGAACTTGAAAAATTTGCGCAAAAATATTATCCTGATGCAAAGGAAGTAAGCAGGTGGGCAACCCAGGACTGCATGACTCTCGACTCAATTCCCTATATCGGGAAGTATTCAAAATTAACACCAGATTTATATGTGGCAACAGGATTTAATAAATGGGGAATGACATCATCTATGGTTTCAGCTATGCTCCTGACGGATATGATATGCGGAAGAAAAAACGAATATAAAGAAGTATATTCCCCGTCGAGAAGAATTTTGCATCCACAGCTTGCGGCAAATATGTTTGAATCTTTAAAAGGTTTAGCAACCCCGACAGCACCAAGATGTCCCCATTTGGGTTGCGCGCTAAAATATAATAAAGAGGAACATTCATGGGATTGCCCCTGCCATGGATCACGGTTTACGGAAGATGGAGAATTGATAAATAACCCCGCCACTGACGATAAGCATAAATAAACTGCTTATAATAAAAAACCAAGGATTTTCATCCTTGGTTTTTATAGATATTATCTTTTTTTAAATTCTTCTCCGTTTATAAGATAGTCAATGGAGACATTATAGTATTTTGATAATTTATTCAGCATATCAAGGCTTGGTTCTCTTTTTCCGTTTTCGTAGTGGGAAAGAGCTTCTCTTGAAATATTTAAGTCCATTGCTACTTTTAACTGGTTAAGTTTTTTCGCCTTCCTTATGTTTTTAAGTTCTTTCATAAAAAATTTTTCACTCACCCCTTGACTTTATTGTAACAATCTGTTACAATATTTCAGTTACATTTTGTAACAAAAGACGTTTTAATTTTTACAAAAGAGAGCTGTTGAGAATGACTATAACTATATTATTTCTTATTTCAATTTTAATATTCCAAGGGGCGATAATCCTAAGGTTCTATAACGAAAAGAAGAGGTTTTCAGGAGAACTTAAAAAGTTCAAAAACACAGATGCTTTATATAAAATGGCATATACAGACGATTTGACAGGCCTTTATAACAGAGCTGCTTTTCATAAACATTCTTTGAGTTTTGAAGTAGGGGGAAGAGGCAAGGATTCCATAATTGTATTGTTTGATGTCGATGATTTTAAAAAAATAAACGACACGCAAGGTCATCTTGCGGGAGATGAGGTTTTAAAAGAAGTTTCGGAAATTCTGACAAAAGTTTTTTCGTTTCCTGATTGCAAAGTTTATAGAATAGGCGGAGATGAGTTCGCGGTTATGACAAAAGGTATTGATGAGGATGCGGTTATAAATGTGCTCATTGGGATGCAAAAATGTTTGGAAAAAGAAAGTACCATAAGACTTTCTAAAGGATATGCAATAATAAACGGCGATATTGATAAAGCGTTTGATGAAGCGGACCAGATGCTTTATGCGGACAAGTTAAGAAAAAATATTCATAAATAAAAAAGACACCGACTGGTGTCTTTTTTATTGTTTGCAGATTATGGGTTTTTTGCTGAGTTTTTATATTCAGTCGGTGTCATATTTGAAACTTTTTTGAAAACTGTTGAGAAATAGTGAGGATTATCAAAGTCGAGCAAGTCTGAAATCTGAGTAAAGTTATACTTTTCTTCTCTTATAAGCTTTTTTGCCTCGCGGATTTTATTTTTAAGGATATACTCTAAAATTGTATAACCTGAAACCGACTTGAAAATTTTTGATATATATGTTCGGGAATAATTCAGCTTATCACAAAGGTCCTGGACGGAAATTTTAGTATAAGTATTTTCTTCGATGAGCTGTATTATCTGGGAAACAAGGTGGTTTTCCATACTTTCTTTTGAAGGAAAAATCTTTAAATCACGATTGTCACTTTCACTTCGGATAAGCATTATGAGAAATTGTTCAAGATAAGTTTTAATCATCTGTTGTCCGCCGATTGGCGGATTCTCTTTAAGCTCAAGCTTTATATCCGAAGTCCTCATAGAGTTAAAGGTCTCGGAATATTCTTCGATGATAGTTCCAATATGTTTTTTGAGCTTTGAGGGGACTGTCATTGTTTTTCCTTTGAAAAAGCTCATCGCCTCGGAGGAGGAAACAAAGGAAATAACAAAAACATTGGCGGAAGCGTCCCTGGCGGTTTCAATAGTATGGAACTCGTTTGGCTTATGGAAAATAACCTCTCCCTGTTTTAAATAAAAATCCTTATTATTGGCTTTTATCTTAACATTACCGGCATCAATGTATACCATCTCCCAAAAGTTGTGGCTTTCCCCGTCGTAAACATAATTTTTATCAAACTCATAATAATGAATGGTAACTATTTTTGTAATGTTTATAAGATTTGCGATTTTATGTTTTATATAATTTAATCCCATTTAAAAACTCCTTGTTTACAAAATTATACCTTTTGAATAAAAAAATATATTCCAAAGCTCATATTTGTATTTTATCATATTAGTAACAAATAATCAAGGAGGTTTTTTGTATGAAAAAAGGTATAAGTATTTGGTCCTTTGCGGAAACAGACCTTAAAAAGTGTATGCTTCTTGCAAAAGATGCAGGGTTTGACGGAATTGAACTTGCTCTTGACGAGCACGGAATGGTTTCAATGGACTCAACAGAAGAAGACATCAAAAAAGTAAAAGCTATGGCGGATGAGATAGGCTTAGAGCTTTATAGCCTTGCAAGCGGACTTTACTGGACATATAATTATACATCGGCAAATGAAGAAAATGTTAAAAAGGCAAAGGAAATAACAAAGAAGCAGTTGCAGGTTGCCGCTTGG
>JAFSBJ010000048.1 GCA_017437345.1 Clostridia bacterium
AGGCAAAAGAAGAAGGCATAGTTCTTTCTAAAGAAGATAACGCAAATATCTCTGCAATGATGGAGCAGATGACAACAGGCGTAACTCAGAATGGTATGTCCTTTACAGCCTTCTGTGAGGTAATGGAAACAAGTCCTGAAGGAATCGAACAGGTTATAACCGAGGAATATATGGGCAATCTTTATTATGCAAAGCTTGTAGCCGGTGAATTTGTCAGCGCAAAGCATATTCTTGTTGAAGCTGCCACAGAAGAAGACAAGCCCGAAGCACTCAAAAAGATAAAAGAAATTCAGGCAAAAATAAACGCAGGTGAAGATTTTGATAAGCTTATGAACGAATTCTCCACCGACCCTGGCCTCCAGACTCAGCCCAATGGCTATACCTTCACAAAAGGACAGATGGTAGAACCTTTTGAAAAAGCAGCATTTGCTTTAGAGGTCGGCAAAGTGAGCGATATAGTTGAAACCGACTATGGCTATCATATCATAAAGAAAATTGAAACAAATATCTCAGGCGTTGCTTCTGCTCTCACAGAGTCTGCAACTCCCGAAATGAATGAAATAATTGAAGCAGAAAAAGAAAAATTAACAAAGGATGTAAAATTCGAAGAAACAAAGAAATTTGCATACTATGATTCTGTAATCAAATAATAATTTATAAAAAATACACTGCAAAATCCAAAAAGATTTTGCAGTGTATTTTTAAGCTTTTAACTATTTTAATAATTTTCTGCTATTTTGAGCGACTCATATTTTTCCAGAATACTTGTTTGCAGTTTTTCTCTCATTTCAATATTTATAGGATGCGCAATATCCTTGTATTCATTGTCGGGAGTTTTTCTGCTTGGCATTGCAATAAAAAGTCTTTCAGGTCCTTCAATAATTTTAATATCATGCACAACAAAAGCATTGTCAAATGTGACCGATACCACAGCCTTCATTTTGTCCTCGTGTGTCATTTGCCTGATGCGGATGTCTGTTATTTCCAAAGTGATTACCTCCGAATATATATTGCAATATTTATCTTGCTCAATTTAATAAAATATATTCCTTTTAAAATTATTTTAAAAAACTTAAAAATATATGTTTATTTTTTTTGGTAAATAGTGTATAATTAAATGAAGCATAAAAACTCAACAGGGAGTTGTTATAATGAAAAAAGTAAATTGGGTTCATTTTATAGGTATTGGCGGAGTTAGTATGAGCGCAATCGCCAAAGTCCTTTTGCATAATAAAATAAAAGTAACGGGTTCTGATTTTGCACTCAGCGCATCCACAGAGGAGCTTATTTCTCTCGGGGCAGAGGTTGTTATAGGTCATAGTGCCGATAATATCAAAAACCCCGACCTTGTTGTATATACAGCCGCAATATCAGACGATAATCCTGAGCTTGTTTGTGCCAGAGAAAAGGGGATAGAAACCATATCCCGTGCTGCAATGCTGGGAAGAATAATGAAAGACTATAAAAAAGCCATATCCGTTGCCGGAACTCATGGCAAAACCACCACCACCTCCATGATGAGCTATGTGCTTATGAAGGCTGAGCTGGACCCAACTGTTATGGTTGGCGGTAATCTTGATATATTAAATGGTAATTTCCGAATGGGTGAGAGTGAATATTTCCTCACAGAATCCTGCGAATATTGCCGAAGCTTTCTTGAATTCTTTCCAACAGTTGGTATAATTCTCAATGTAGAAGAGGATCATCTCGACTACTATAAAGACCTTGACGATATAAAATCAGCTTTTTCCGATTTTTCAAAGCTTATTCCTTCGGATGGTATCTTGGTTGTGTGTGCAGAAGATCCCGAAGCAGTTGAATGTTCTGAGAGTGCGTTATGTAAGGTATTAAGCTATGGTTTTGAAAAAGGTGATTATTTAGCCAAAAACATCACCTTTGATGATTTTGGTTATCCAAGCTTTGATGTGTTTAAAAATGACGAAAAATTATGCTCTCTCACCTTAAATGTAGTTGGCAGACACAATGTTTTAAATGCCACAGCAGTTCTTGTTGCATCTCTTGCAATGGGAATAGACATAAAGCATATAAAAGAAGGTCTTGAAAGCTATAAAGGCACTAAGAGACGCTTTGAAAAAAAGGGCCATTGCAATGGAGCGTTAATAG